>NZ_JBQFRP010000008.1:0-223711 GCF_056537465.1 Ruegeria sp. CE8 | reverse complement strand
AGACGGCGACACGCTGACACTGCGCGGCAGCGCAAAGGGAGACGGCTATACCATCGGCTTCGGCGACTGCATCGGAACCGTCCAACCACCGATCGAAAACCCGTTCAAACGCAACTGAAAATCAAAATCACCCGCAAGGGCACCGGAGGACACCCATGGCAAAGGCATTCGCATCCCAAGGCGATCTGACAGAAAAGAAAATCACGTTTGATGAGATCGGCGAGGGGCTTTACGCCTTTACCGCCGAGGGCGATCCGAACTCTGGCGTCATCATTGGCGACGACAGCGTCATGATTGTCGAGGCACAGGCGACCCCGCGCCTGGCCAACAAAGTGATCGAGTGCGTCCAATCGGTGACCGACAAACCGATTAGCCATGTGGTCCTGACCCACTACCATGCCGTTCGTGTGCTGGGCGCCAGCGCCTTCAACGCCCAGCAGGTGATCATGTCCGATGTGGCCCGCTCGATGGTCGTGGAGCGTGGGCAGGAGGATTGGGACAGCGAATTCCAGCGTTTCCCGCGCTTGTTCGAAGGCCATGAAAGCATCCCAGGCCTGACCTGGCCTACCACCACTTTCAGCGATAGCATGACGGTGTATCTCGGCAACCGCCGCGTGGACATCAAGCAGATCGGCCGCGCCCATACGGCTGGCGACGCGGTGATCCATGTGCCGGATCAAAATGTGATGTTCACCGGGGACATCGTCGAGGACCATTCGGCGTGCTATTGTGGCGACGGCCATTTCGAGGATTGGGGCGGAACGCTGGACGCGATCAAAGCCTATGACGTGGACGCCATCGCTCCGGGCCGCGGCGCCGCGCTGGTCGGAAAGGACGCAGTCGAACGCGCCATTGAAAGCACTCGCGACTTCGTAAACTCGACATACGGCCCGGCCAAGCGTGTTGCAATGAAGGGCGGATCGCTCAAGGACGCCTGGGACGCGGTACGAGACTCCTGCGACCCCAAGTTCAAGGACTACGCGATCTATGAGCACTGCCTGCCGTTCAACGTCAGCCGTGCCTATGACGAAGCCCGTGGGATCACCCATCCGCGCATCTGGACCGACAAACGGGATCTGGATATGTGGGAACAGCTGCAAGGCTGATCCCCACCCTTCTCGCCCAAACTCCGCAAGGTCGGTATTCCGCTGCTCCGGGACCGAAATCCCCTCGCCTTCAAGTTTTAAGCCTGCCGATCAAAACGCATCAGACGCGGTGCGTCCCCCGGTCATCATTGTAGGCGGGGGGCATCGGTTTGGCCAATGCGCTGGATTTGGCCGGCAGGGCAATCCGGCGCGTCCAAACTGCTACAAAAGAAGACTGACGACATGTGGCATTTAGACCTCCAGACCGGCTGGGATTTGCACCGCAATGAAGAGCTGGAGGAGGGAAAATACGCAGACATCTGGATGCAACGCTGGGCGATAATGTGGATATGAAATGGTCTGGTCGCCGATCTACACCTTCCGGTGTCGCCGCATGACCAATTTCCGCCACAGGCGCGAGGTCTTTGCTGGTGATGCTGCGCACCGGATATCGCCATTTGGGGCACGTGGTGCGAATTCCGGGTTTCAGGATGCCGACAACTGACGTTGGAAGCTTGGCCTCGCCATTTTGATAAAGGTGCCCGAGACCCTTCTTGACACTGACGACGACGAGCAAATTTTTGGGATGCCACCCTCAAACAGATGGAACGCCATGCGTTTGCGCGGCCCCTTGTGAGTCCAGGACGTCTTATCCTCGTGCTGGCCAATCACATTGGTCACCATGAGACTCTCTAACAAGCGCTTGTAGCCTCGAAGTAGTGAATACTGAGGGCAGGAAACAATAGCGCCGGCTTGCTGCGTCAACATACAAAAAGGCAAATGAAGGCGGCCTAGAGAACAAGAAACGACACCTTGCCGGTATCGGCAAGAAAACTTTTTTCGACAACTTAGCTCCACAGGTGCATGTACCGCTGCATCAAACCTACAGACCCGCTGACGGCAGAAAGTAGGTGCGTTTTTCGCACCCTTGGTGCCTTGTGTGTTGGCGGCAGTGCCAATCTCGTGCCAGGTTGACAACTGGAAAGGGCCAAAAACCTTTTTCAGACCATTTTTGGACGTTAATCGAAAGAACAAGGCCATCATGAAAACAGTCGACAAAGCCATGAGCCTATTGCGTCAGTTCTCGCTGGAAAATCTGGAAATCGGATTGAACGAATTTGCGCGCGCCACCGGCGAAGACAAAGCCGTGGTTCGCAGGTTGCTGATTTCACTCACCAAACATGAGTTCATCGAACAAAATCCAGAGAACCGAAAGTATCGGCTTGGACACGCCTTTCTGTCATTGGCACGATTGCGAGAAGCCACAGTTCCGATGATCAAAGCCACACAGGTCGTTTCGCAGTGGTTGTCGGCGCAGGCAAATGAAACCGTTCATGTTGGCATCCCCGGAGCCACCGGTATGTCGACCGTGTCCTTCACTCTGCCTCCTCGGGGGAACGTCATAAACCTCCGCCCCGCAGATACTTATCCGTACCATTCTTCGTCTTCTGGGCTCGCTTTTTTGTCATTCTGTTCCGACGAAACCCGAGAGCGATTATTGGCGCAAAATCGTGAAAAACTAACTAAATTTACCGTGACCGAGGTCGATGAGCTCCTCAAGCTCATAGCTCAGAATCGTGACCGCGGATATTCCACGACTCGCAACACAGTCGAATTGGGTGTGGCAAGCGTGGCGATGCCTTTCTTCACCGATGGCAAAGACCCGGCAGGCACCATAGCAATTGCCGTTCCGGACCTGAATATGGACGACGCGCGTTGTGACGAATTGGCTAAGCTGTTGAAAACAGCAGTCGAACAACTTGAGACCGCGCTGACCGGTTCTGCGCGGCAAACAGGCGCGGGATAAGTTGTCCTTTGGCGTCTTTTTTTGAACGGTGCGATAATCGCACTGATGGTGCTTTTTTCTTTGCGCTACCCTTTTACTCTGTCAAAAAATACGGGTTCGCGCGAATGAGGTCCGCACTCCAAAAGGCCTGATTTGCAACCAGTTGAAAACCTGCGGATTGCCTGCAACGCGGGCTGAAAGGTTGATGTGATGGCCCACTCTCTTCCCGAACAGGCACCTGTTGTGATTGTCGGCGGCGGAATTATCGGCGTGTCGACTCTGTATCACCTGGCAAAGCGTGGCGTGCCAGCCGTTCTGGTCGAGCGTCGGAAAATCGCAAGCGGCACGACCTGGCATGCAGCGGGGATCGTAGGGCAACTTCGTGACAGCACCGCGCAGACAGAGCTGGGCAAATATACAGCACGCCTGTTTCGCAGTCTGGAAGAGGAAACCGGGCAAGCCACTGGATACAAACCGAACGGCACGATTAACCTTGCGATTGGCGATGTGCGGCATGAACAGCTGCTGCGCAGTCATGATCACGCGGTTCGGATGGGGATCGAGACTTTCCTCCTGTCGCCGGAAGAACTGAAAGAAAAGTGGCCCTGGATCGAAGCGGATGACGTGAAATCGGCCTTTTTCGTGCCGTCAAACGGTCAGGTGAACCCTTTGGACGTATCGGTGGCGCTCAGCAAAGGGGCCCGCGCCTTGGGGGCGCAAGTGTTCGAGGACACCAAGGTCAATCAGCTGATTATTCGTGATGGCAAGATTACCGGAGTCGAGACGGATAAAGGTGTGATCGCCACGAACAAAGTGCTGCTGGCAGGCGGCATGTGGAGCCACCTGTTCGCCAAAGCGCACGGCGTCACGGTGCCGCTGCACGCGACCGAGCATTTCTACATCGTCACCGAACCAGTCGACGGTCTTCCAAAGACACAGCCGATCCTCAACATCGCCGAGGAAAGGACCTACTGGAAAGAAGATACCGGCAAGCTGCTGATCGGCTCGTTTGAAAAGCACGGCAAGCCTTATGGCAAGGACGGTATCCCCGAAGATTTCGAGTTCGACGAACTGCCCTTTGACATGGAACATGTCGAACCGAACCTCGAAAAGATGTTCGAACGTATGCCCGCCTTGGGTGAGATGGGCATTCAGACTTTCTTTAACGGGCCCGAGAGCTTCACTCCGGATGGCCGCCCCTATTTGGGCCCGACAAGCGAGATTAAAGGCTTGTTTGTAGCCACGGGCATGAACTCGAACGGCATCCTGAACTCGGGCGGTGTTGGCCTGACAATGGCGGAATGGATGACTCAAGGGGCTCCGTCGCGCGGGATGGGTCCGATGCTGGCCCGCCGGGCGCACCCGTTCCAGCGCAACACCAAATACAACCACGACCGCAGCGCAGAATCCGTGGGTTTCCACTACGGAGTCAGCTGGGTCGGCCGACAAATCCACTCGGCCCGTGGCGTACGCCGCGTTCCCCTGCATGACCGCCTCAAGGAAGCGGGCGCGACCTTTGCCGAACGGATCGGGTGGGAAATGCCGATGTATTACGACCCGCAACAGAAGGGTTGGAACGAAGAACCAAACCTATGGTGGAAAGACTGGTCTGGCCATGTGCAGACCGAATGCCTAGCCGCCCGAGATGACGCAGTTCTGATCGACCAGTCGATGTATTCAAAGATACAAGTTCAGGGCCCGGATGCGGTCAAGGCGCTGAACAAGGTCTGCGGCGCACAGATGGATGTCGAGGTTGGCACTTCGGTCTACACTCAGTTCCTGAACGCACGCGGCGGGATCGAAGCGGATGTTACCGTGACCCGCACCGCGCATGATTGCTTCATGGTCATCACCGGCCACCCCAGCCAGATGCGCGATCAAGGCTGGGTCAAGGACCATGCCGATCCGGACTGGCGTTTCGAGGTATTCGACGCGACCTCGGCCTATGGCTTGATCACGATCCACGGCCCCAAGTCCCGTGAGATTCTGGCGGCCATTTCAGGCGACGACCTGTCAAATGAGGCTTTCCCCTTCGGCGCAGCTCGCGAGATCGACATGGCCTATGCCCGCGGTTGGGCCATCCGTCGTTCGTTCCTGGGTGAGCTCGGGTATGAGCTGATGATGCCCACCGAATTCGTGGCTGGCGTTTATGAGGCGCTAATGGAGGCAGGAGAACCACGCGGCCTGCGCCATATGGGTATGTTTGCGATGAATGCGTGCCGCTTGGAAAAGGGCTTCCGACACTTTGGCCACGACATCGCAGAAGATGATACACCTTACGAGACCGGGCTTGGCTTTGCCGTGGCCCTGGACAAGGAAGACGACTTCCTCGGCCAGGCCGTTCTGGCCGAGCAAAAGGCAGGCGGCGCGGCTACCGGTTCCCGAACCGTGTCGTGTATTGTCCAGGGCGTGGATGCCAAATCCGGGCCTTACCTGATCCACAACGAGCCGGTCTGGAAAGACGGCCACATCGTGGGGCATGTGACGTCCGGCGATTGGGGGTTTCGGCTTGAGGCGATGGTCGGTTTGGCAAGCCTGCACCGCGACGAAGGAGTTTCAAAAGCCTGGATCGACGAAGGCGGCTTTGACGTGCAGATCGCCGGAAAAATGTACCCGCTGAAGGTACAGCTGGCTCCGTTCTACGATCCCAAAGGCGAGATAATGCGCGGTTAAGGAAGCCAAGGCAAAGGGAGGATTTCATGGTGGACAAGACCATTCTGGTCATCGGTACCTACGACACAAAAAATGACGAGCTGGAATTCATGGCCAGCAAGATCCGCGCATTGGGCGGTAGTGTGACAACACTGGATGTCAGTGTGCTGGGCGATCCCGCCAAACCGACCGACTATTCGAAACATGACGTGGCCAAAGCTGGCGGCAGTTCCATTCAGGCAGCAGTCGACAGCGGCAGCGAACATGTGGCCATGCAAATTATGTCCGCCGGTGCCTGTGTATTGGCCCGCCAGATGCACGAAGAAAGCCGGATTGACGGTGTGATTATTTTGGGCGGCACAATGGGTACAGATTTAGCCTTGGATGTCTGTCAGGCCCTGCCGATCGGCGTGCCAAAATACGTGGTATCGACTGTATCCTTTTCGGCTTTGATCCCGGCAGAACGCCTGTCGCCCGACATTCAGATGATCCTGTGGGCCGGAGGGCTTTATGGATTGAACGCGATCTGCAAATCCTCGCTGGCGCAGGCAGCTGGTGCTGTCCTGGGTGCAGCCCGCGCCGCAGAACCCGCTGTCAGTGGTCGCCCCGTGGTGGGGATGACATCGCTTGGCACGTCCTGCCTGAAATACGTCAAAACCCTCAAACCGGCACTTGAAGAACGCGGTTATGAAGTGGCGGTGTTCCACGCTATGGGCATGGGCGGCATGGCTTTTGAACAAATCGCAAGCCAGAATGGGTTCGTCTGCTTGATGGACTTTGCCGGCTGTGAACTGGGCAACCTGATGGCTGGCTCTGTCGTAAACGCGGGCAAGGACCGGCACCGCGCAGCAGGGCGTGCGGGTATCCCGCAAATCGTGGCTCCGGGATGCATGGACCTGATTGATTTTGCCGGTTGGCAGGACATCCCGGAACAGTTCAAGGACCGTCCAATCCACACCCACAACAAGCTGGTCAAGAACACCTACTATAACGCCGACGAACGGTGTGAGATTGCCCGGGAAATGAACAAACGTCTCGGGGAAAGCAAAGCGCCGACGCATCTGATCATCCCGCGCGAGGGGATCGAGGAATGGGATCGCCCGGGTGGCGATTGTCACGACGCTGAGGGGCTGGCGGCATTCATCGGGGAACTCAGCGCCACAGTCGCACCCTCGGTTCAGGTCACAGAATTGGACGCGCACATCAACGACCCCGAATTCAGTGCCGCAGCGCTGGAGATTTTCGACCAATGGGTTGCCGACGGAAAAGTCCCCGCAGGCATCAACTGACCAAACTACGCAACAATTTTCGTCACTAGGGAGGACATTATGACGAACGTTTTCAAAATGGCTTGTGCGGCCACCATACTTAGCGCAACAGCGGCTCTCGCCGAATACCCTGAAAAGCCGGTTTCCTTTGTCGTGCCGTTCCCACCGGGTGATTTGGAAGACGTTCTAACCCGCATCATCGCTGACAAGTTTCAAGAAATGTACGGTGTTCCGGCAGCCGTGGTAAACAAGCCCGGCGGTGGCGGAGGCCCGTTCCCGGGGGCTGTCGAGGTGGCAGGCGCACCAGCGGACGGCTACACGATCGGCTCGTTCGTGATCGATGTGCCGGTCGTTGGGCCGGAAATCGGCATTCCGGAATTGAGCCCGAACCCGTTTGATCCGGTCGGCATCTTTATGACCTACCCGTTCGTGATCGCCACCCTGAAAAGCCAACCCTATAGCAACTGGGAAGAACTGGCTGACTATGGCAAAGAGAACGATGTTTCGCTTGGTCACTACGGCTCGTTCCTTGCACCGACACAGGTAACATTCGCCGCAGCGCAAAAAACCGGATGGGACTTCGGCTCCGAGGCAGCGTTCGATCTGCTGGACTGCAACGTTCTGGCCTCGGGCGATGCGGATATCGTCAATGCCACGATCCAGACTCTGTTGCCCTGCATCGACGATCTGACGATCCTCGCAACCATCGGCGAAGAGCGTACGCCGCTGACACCGGATGCACGGACCGTGGGTGAGATCGTTCCCGAACTGCCCCTGTCGCTGTGGAATGGTCTGTTTGTGCCCAAGGGTACGCCGGATGATGTGAAAGCCAAGATCGAAGCAGCCGCTACTGCGGCGCTGGACAGTGACGCCGCCAAGACTCTGGCGCAGGAAACCGGCGTGCTGATCTATTGGAAAGACGCTGCTGAATCGAATTCTCAGATCGAGTCTGACATCGAGGTCAACGGCGTAATCACTGAACTGCTGGAGTAACGGCCAAGGTGTGAGGGGTGGCAAACCCCTCACACGCTTCCAGAACGTTAAACCAGCTCGCTTCAGATCAGGGAAGAGGACCAGTCGTGACACGCATCAAGTTTTTCCAGGAACTGTTTCAAAGATACCGGCGCCCCGGGGACAAAGTCTTTGCTGTTGTGTTCCTGCTGTTTGCCCTCTTCCTGTTCAGCCAACTGGGCGAGCAAACCCAGTGGGTCAAACGCACGAAATGGTTTGCGCAGCCGTCGCTTTGGCCGACCGTTGCGGTGTGTGGGATGGTTTTATTTGGCGCCTTTCATGCATTGGGCTCGTTCGTCTCTCCGCGCATTCCCGGCCGTTGGCGCGAGGTCGTGTTCTGGCTTCGCTCGCTGGAATATGTGCTGTACTTCCTGATCTATGTGGTTCTGGTGCCGCTGTGTGGTTATCTCCCCTCAACACTGGTTTTCGCTCTTTTTCTGTCGCTACGGGCCGGGTTCCGCAGCAAACAGGCATTGGGGCTGGTCGTTCTTTTCGCGTTCAGCGTCGCGATAATTTTCCGTGGCTTTCTGCAGGTCAAAATCCCCGCCGGACAAATCTACAATCACCTTCCCGATGCGCTCCGAGCCTTCGCGTTGACCTATCTCTGAGGCTGACATGGACACTCTTCTTTCCGGTATTTCGCTTCTTGCACAATGGGACGTAATGATCGCCCTGATCATAGGTTCCATCGGCGGTGTCATCATCGGTGCACTGCCCGGCGTCGGCCCTGCTGTTGCCATTGCCATTCTGTTGCCCGCAACCTTCGCATTCGAGCCGATCGTTGGTCTGACCCTTCTGTTGGGAATTTACGGCTCGTCCATGTACGGCGGTGCCATCCCTGCGATTCTGATTAATACGCCCGGTACGCCGGTGAATGCGCTGACAACTTATGACGGTTATCCCATGACCAAACGCGGTCAGGGCCACCGGGCATTGTCACTGGCCTATTCAGCATCATTTTTCGGCGGCATCTTCTCGGTCATCTGCCTAATCGTGCTGTCACCCCTTCTGGCCCTGATCGCACCGCATTTCGGCAGCCGAGAGATTTTTCTGGCCGCATTCATGGGTATCCTGCTGGTTGTTGTGGCGCATCGCGGTCAGACCTTTGCCGCCGGTATGCTCGCCTGTTTCGGTATCTTTCTGAATACTGTCGGTCTTGAGCCCGTCAAATATACGCGCCGCTTCACGTTCGAGCAAAGCTGGCTGACGTCGGGATTCGATCTGATCGTTGTGGTGCTGGGCTTGTTCGCGATCAGTCAGGCCTTCTTGCTGCTGATAGACAAGGATCACGCACCCAGTGACACGCATGTCGAAGGCAACATGTTTTCCGGCTTGAAAGAGTTGCTGGGGATCAAACGCATCGCAGGCGTCTCCTCCTCCTTAGGCGTCTTGATGGGTATGATCCCCGGCGTCGGTGAATTCACCGCGCAATTCCTCTCTTACACCTACGCGCAAAAAACGTCGAAAGACCCGGAATCCTTCGGCAACGGCTCTCCCGAAGGTCTTGTCGCATCCGAGGCCGCAAACAACGCAGTCCCGGGTGCGGCGATGATTCCGCTGTTGGCCCTTGGCATCCCGGGCGAAGCGCTGACAGCGATGATGCTGTCGGTGTTTTATGTCCACAACGTGATCCCCGGCCCACAGCTGTTCGAAAACCAGCTGGACTTTGTCATGGCGCTTTATGTGGCGCTGATCCTGCTGAACGTGATTGTTCTGGTGTTCCTGCTGTTTTCGACCAATCTGTTGTTGAAGATCATCCAGATCCCGACCCGGTTTCTGGGCATCATGATCCTGACTCTGTCCTTCATCGGCGTATATTCCCTGCGCAACTCCATCACCGACTGTGCCGTTGCAGCGGGGTTCGGTGTGTTTGGTTTGATCCTCAAACGGCTGAACTTGCCGATCGTCCCGATCATTCTGGGCATGGTTCTGGGCGGCATCATGGAGGTCAAGCTGCGCAGCGCCATGGCGGCGGTCAAAACTCCGATCGATTTCATCAGCCGTCCGATTGCCGCGATCATATTCATCATGATCATCGGCATCCTGATCCTACACGTCCGCACCCTGATCAAAGAGCACAGGGCCAAGACCAAACCCGAGCCGCTCGGACCGGATACCGAACATTCAAGCCAGCAGGGATAACGACATGCTGAACCAGGAAAAAATCGACAGGCTGAGACATGCCGACATTCCCTTGCAAGGACATTTTGTTGATGGGCAGATCGTTCCGTCAACCTCGGGCAAAACGCTGGACGTTCTTTCCCCGATCAACGGTCAGGTCATAACCCGGATCGCCGAAGGCGAGGCCGAGGACATGAACGGAGCCGTGGCTTCGGGCCGGGCGGCGTTCGAGGACGGTCGCTGGTCTCGCATGGCCCCGGCGGCGCGAAAAAAAGTACTGTTGCGTCTGGCCGACCTGATCGAAGAACGGGCGCTCGACATTACGGTTTTGGGGGTTCGCGACAACGGGACCGAGATCAACATGGCCCTGAAGGCCGAAGCCCTGTCTGCGGCCCAAACCTTTCGGTATTACGGCGAGGCAATCGATAAGGTCTATGGCCAGATCGCTCCGACCGCGCACAACATTCTGGGCCTCGTACATCACGCGCCAGTCGGAGTCGTCGGCGCGATTGTTCCCTGGAATTTCCCGCTGATGATCGGCAGTTGGAAGATTGCTCCGGCTCTGGCTGCAGGTAATTCCATCGTGCTTAAACCGGCAGAAAGCGCCTCGCTGTCGCTGTTGAAAATCGCCGAACTGGCGTCAGAGGCTGGTTTGCCCGACGGCGTCTTCAACGTTGTGACCGGCAAAGGCAGCGTCGTGGGCGAGGCTTTGGCACTGAGCCTGGATGTGGACATCATGGTCTTCACCGGGTCCGGTGCCACAGGGCGCCGGTTGCTGGAGTATTCGGCCCGGTCGAACCTGAAACGCTGCTACCTGGAATTGGGCGGCAAATCTCCCAACATCGTGTTCAACGACGCCAAAGACCTAGCCGAAGCCGCAAAAGTGTCAGCGGCTGGGATTTTTCGCAATTCAGGTCAGGTCTGCATCGCCGGCTCACGCCTGCTGGTGCAGGAAGACACTGCCGAGGACTTCATTGCGGAAATGGCACGCCACGCGCAGGCTTACCGCGTCGGCGACCCCCTGGATCTGAACAGCCAGATTGGTGCTGTGCATTCAATGTCAGAGCTCGAGGCCAACCTGGCCTTTGTAAACCGAGCCGAAGCCGAAGGCGCGGAATGCCGCTCGGGGGGCCAGCGTATCCTTAAAGAAACCGGTGGGTACTACATGCAGCCCACGATTATGGCCGGGGTCAAACCGGGCAGCGATCTGTTTCAGAACGAAGTGTTCGGGCCGGTGCTGTCAGTCACCACGTTCAGGGACGAAGACGAAGCGGTCGCGCTGGCCAATTCCACGGTCTATGGCCTGTCGTCAGGCGTCTGGACAGCCGACCTCAGCCGCGCCCACCGCATGGTCGATCGCATCCGCGCCGGGATCGTGCATGTGAACACCTATGGCGGTTCTGATCTGACCGTGCCGCTCGGGGGTGTGCGCCAGTCTGGCAATGGCCACGACAAATCGCTGCACGCGATGGAAAAATACTTCGACCTGAAATCCGCCTGGATTCAACTTTAACTTCTGGAATGACTGCGATGGCACTCTCTCCCAAATCTGCAGAGCTGATTGAACGGCGCAACAAGCTGTTGGGTCCCAATGTCTCGACCTTTTATGACGAACCCGTTCATGTCGTGAGGGCCGAGGGTGTCTGGCTGTGGGATGCGGATGGGCGTAGATATCTGGATTGCTACAACAACGTGCCGCATGTCGGGCACTGCAATCCGCGTGTGGTTGATGCGATCTGCCGTCAGGCATCGACCCTCAACACCCATACCCGCTATTTGCATGACGGTATTCTGGACTATGTCGAGAAGCTGACCGGCACCATGGACGCGTCGCTGGACACCGCGATCATGACTTGCACCGGGTCCGAAGCCAACGACATTGCCCTGCGCATGGCCGAGGGCATGACCGGTAAGCGGGGCGTCATCGCCACCGATGCGACCTATCACGGCAACACCTCACTGGTCAGTCAGTTGAGCAAATCGAACGTGCCGACCGTGGGCTTTGGCCTGGGTCAGTATTTCCGCTTTGTCAAAGCGCCCGACAGCTATCGCAACCCCGACCCCGACGGCACCAAATTCGCTAACGCTGTAGCCGAGCAGATCGCCGAACATGAGAAATCCGGCGTTGGGTTTGCCGCCTTGGTGGTCTGCCCCTATTTCCTGAATGAAGGCTTCCCGGACAATCCTGATGGCTGGCTGAAACCGGCGGCGGATGTGGTGCGCAAGGCCGGAGGCTTGCTGATTTGTGATGAGGTGCAATCCGGCTTTGGCCGCACCGGCACCCATATGTGGGCGCATCAGAAGATGGGCATCGTGCCCGATGTGATGACGCTGGGCAAGCCCATGGCCAATGGCCATCCGGTGGGGGCCGTGGTGACTCGGTCTGAAATTCTGGCGACCTTCCGCAAAGGGTACCGCTATTTCAACACCTTCGGCGGCAACCCGGTCTCCTGCGCAGCGGCCATGGCCGTGCTGGAAGAAATCGAAGACAAGCAACTGCTGGCAAACGCCAAATACGTGGGTGACCATGCCCGCGCGCGGTTGGAGGCATTGCAGCAGAAGTACGACTTCATCGGCGATGTGCGCGGGTCGGGCTTGATCTTTGGGGCCGAAATGGTGACTGACCGGGACACCAAGGAACCTGCCAGCGAATTCACCGACCGCGTGATCAACGAAATGCGCCAGCGGGGCATCATTCATTCCAAACTGGGGCGGCACAAGAACACGCTCAAGATCCGCCCGCCGATGCCATTTTCCACGGAAAATGCCGATCTGTTGTTCGACACGCTTGATGACGTATTGGCGGAAACATCGCTATGACCGTTGCAGAGACGATCAAAAAGGCACTGTCGCTCTGGGGGTTCGGAGGCTCAGATTGCCAACTGGTCGCAGAGCGCGAAAACCGGGTGTTCAGGGTAGATCATCAGGGCCAGGTGTATGCCCTCCGCCTGCATCGGCCGGGATATCGCACCGATGCCGAGCTATGGTCGGAACTGGAATTGATGGCCGCACTGGCGAAAGGTGGGCTTTATGTCCCTGCCCCGATCGCTTCGGCTTCGGGAAAGTTCCTGCATGTGCTGGACGGGATTCAGATCGACGTTCTGACCTGGTTGTCTGGTGCCCCAGTCGGAAAGTCAGGGACCACTCTGGAGCTTGACGACCGCGCCGGATTGTTCCGCGGTATAGGGCGAGAAATGGCACGGATGCATGTGCTGACCGACGCCTGGACTCCACCCGAAGGCTTTACCCGCTGCGCTTGGGACCGCGCCGGACTTGTCGGTGAGAAACCTGTCTGGGATCGTTTCTGGGATAACCCTACCCTCTCTGACGAAATCCGAACCTTGTTCCTGAAGGTCCGGAATGTTGCGGTTCAGGAATTGCAACGCCTTGAACCGAATTTGGACTATGGCCTCATCCACGCCGATCTGGTCCGTGAAAATGTGTTGGTTGACGGTGACAAGTTGCAACTGATCGACTTCGACGACAGCGGCTATGGATTCCGACTGTTCGACCTCGCCACGACCCTGCTCAAGAACATCGATGAGCCCGATTATCCCGAGCTGCGCGCCGCCTTGATCGAGGGGTACAGATCTGTGCGCGACATCGACACCACGGCGCTGGACCTGTTCCTACTGCTCAGATCCGCAACCTATGTGGGCTGGGTCATCACCCGGATGGAAGAAGAAGGATCAGAAATCCGCAACGAAAGGTTCAAGCACAACACCCGCAAACTGGCGCAGGCCTATCTGGCGGGTCGGGAGGATTCATCATGAAACGATTTGACGGAAAAACCGCAATCATAACCGGTGCCGGAACGGGTATCGGTGCGGCAACGGCCTGTCGCATTGCCGAGGAAGGCGGCAATGTCATCCTGACCGGACGGCGGGTCGAACCTATCGAAGCCGTGGCCACCCGCTGTGATGGTATCGCGATTGCCGGGGATGCATCGTCTGCGGAACACATGGATCACCTCGTCGCCACTGCACAGGACAAGTTCGGCGGCCTTGACATGATGGTCTGCAACGCTGGTGGCTTTGGGTTTGGCACATTGTCGGACATCACGGATGACGATTGGGCCAAGGCCGTGCAGGCCAACCTGAACACAGCCATGGTGGCCGCACGATCCGCGATGCCTGCGCTGATCGAACGGCGAGGCAACTTACTGATGATGGCATCAATTGCCGCCTTGGCTGCCGGTCCCGAGGCGTGCGGATACGTCACTATGAAGCATGGGCTACTGGGCTTGACCCGATCAATTGCCCGCGACTTCGGCCCAAAGGGCGTTCGCTGTAACGCCATCTGCCCGGGGTGGGTGCGTACAGAGATGGCCGATGCTGAAATGGCGGAGCTGGTCGAACGAAAGAACCTGACTTCGATCGAAGAGGCCTATGCCCTTGTGACGCGCGATGTGCCTATGGGGCGTCCCGCCACTGGCGATGAAGTCGCTGCCGCCGTGGCGTTCCTGTGCTCGGGCGATGCGTCCATGATTACCGGCGCAACCCTGACCGTGGACGGCGGTGCAACCATAGTCGACGTCCCAACGCTGGCATTTTGATAACCCGGCTCTGTTTGAGCCAAAGACGACCAAAAGTTTCGATGCCGACAGGCAATCTACGGAGAACCATGAAATGAAAGACTCCAATTTCTTGAAAGAAAACAACGCCCGGCATTTCTGGCATCCGATGGCACATCCTGGCGACAGCCAGAAGAACCCGCCCACCATTCTGACCGGCGGTGAAGGGGTAAGTATCGTCGATATTGACGGGCATAAGGCCATCGACGCTGTAGGCGGTCTGTGGAACGTCAATCTGGGCTATTCCTGCGACCCGGTAAAGCAGGCCATCTCCGAACAGTTGAACGCCCTGCCCTATTATTCAACGTTCCGCGGCACCAGTAACGACAAGGCCATCGAGCTCTCTTATGAGCTGGCTCAGTTTTTCGCCCCCGACGGGTTGACCCGCGCGTTCTTTACATCAGGCGGTTCAGACTCGGTCGAAATCGCACTGAAACTGACGCGGCAGTATCACAAGGTGCGCGGTGAGGCCGGGCGTACCAAGTTCATCAGTCTGAAACAGGGCTATCACGGCACGCATTTCGCGGCCGCCTCGGTCAATGGCAATCAAAAGTTCCGTGCTGCCTATGAACCGATGCTGCCGGGTTGCTTCCACATCCCGGCGCCCTGGACATATCGCAACCCGTTCGACGAGACCGACCCCGAACGCCTAGCGCAACTTTGCGTCAAAGCGCTGGAGGCCGAAATCGCCTTTCAGGGCGCGAACACCGTAGCTGCCTTTATCATGGAACCGGTTCTGGGCGCAGGTGGAGTGATCCCGCCACACAAAAGCTTTATGCCAATGGTGCGCGAGGTCTGCTCGAAACACGGTGTCCTGCTGATCTCGGATGAAATCATAACCGCATTTGGCCGCACCGGCAGCGAAAGCGGCGCACGGCATTGGGGCGTGCAGCCCGACATCATGACCACCGCCAAGGCCATAACCAACGGCTATTTCCCATTCGGCGCGACGATGATTTCCGGTTCAGTCGCCGAGGTGTTCGAAAGCGACACCACTGGCAAGGCCTCGGTGGATCAGGGTTACACCTACTCAGGCCACCCTGTCGGGGCGGCAGCGGCGCTGGCCGCGCTTTCGGAAATCAATCGTCTGCGGGTTTGGGAAAATGCAAGCCCGCGTGGGGATGAGCTGTTTGCCGGATTAAAGAAGTTGGCCGACAAGTATGATGTAATCGGCGATGTGCGCGGCGGCGAAGGCCTGATGTGCGCGCTGGAACTGGTCTCGGACCGGTCAACCAAGGCACCGGTCGCAAAGCATCTGCCGTTGCAGGTGCAGAAAGCGGCCTATGAGGACGGTGTGATGGTCCGGGTATCGGGCAACAACATCATCTTGTCGCCACCGCTGATCATCACATCCGACGACGTCGCCAAGATCCTGTCGGCGCTCGATACTGGTCTGGCGTCGCTGTAAGGGTGGCCTTTCAGGGTCATGCAGGGGCGATTGCCTGCTTGACCGCGAGAGCCGCTTTATCGTCGACCGAACCGGCTTGCTTGGAATAGATCAGGAATGAAACAGAAGGACCCCAGTATGACCGCTCCGATCTATGCCATTGGTGATATTCACGGACAACTGGGGCAGCTTGAAACCGCGCTGTCCCGAATAGAGCGAGATGGCGGTCCAGATTCCCAGATCGTGTTTCTGGGCGACTACATTGATAGAGGTGCGCATAGCCGCGAGGTGATCGACCTGCTGGTCGAGGGTCTTGCCACGGGCCGAAACTGGGTTCCCCTGTTGGGCAATCACGACCGGATGTTTGCGATGTTCATGGAAGACTATCCCCGCCATGACTCTCAGTTTCTGGTTGGGTATCATTGGCTCGACCAACGGATCGGCGGTATGGAAACGCTTCGGTCCTACGGGGTGGAAGTGTCCGATGGGGATCGGCTCTATCAAGTACATCAACGCGCGCGCGCGGCGGTCCCGTCAAATCACGTCGAATTTCTGCGAAACTGTCCCTATTTCCACCAGCGGGACGAGTTACTTTTTGTTCACGCTGGGATCAGGCCCGGAGTGCAATTGGAAGATCAAAGCAAAGATGACCTGATCTGGATTCGTGGCGAATTCCTGAACGAGACAAACGAACATCCATGGTTGGTGGTGCATGGGCATACACCAGTGCGAAAAGCGGAACATTGGGGAAACCGCATTAATCTTGATTCAGGCGCTGGTGTCGGGCGTGCAATAACCGCTGCTGTGTTCGAAGGACGGACCTGTTGGGAATTGACAGATCAAGGTCGCGTTCGGCTGGACCCTAAGTTTGGCGTGGCATCGACCACTTAGTGCAGGTCAGGCGCTGGTTTCGTTTCGGCACGTTGTCCTATGAGGCGCCCGGAGTGGTCGACATCAAAACCCAACAAGACCGGCGCACGATCCGAGTTGGGTTCCCTAGAACCCTGATCCCAGCCCCATCCCCGGCTTGCAGACACATCGCTTGACCAAAACACTCTTCACGAAATCTACCCAAAAGTGCCAGTCGTCGAAAAAACACTTATGTCAGCTGAATTTTGTGCACACATTTCTGCGGATATTGACGAGCCTCAGCACAGATTGGAATGGTGCAGCACTAAATCTGTTCAAGCGCGGCACTGCCTTTGCCCCGCCGCTCGGACGGGAAAATCGTAACCTTCATCATGCCGTTCGAATACTTTTAAACCTGATTGGCGATGTACTGGTGTACCCGCGTTTCGGCGCTTTCGGACAATAGCGCGCTGGCAACGCGCCATTCCACATCTGCGACCTGCGCGGCCGAGGCCACCACACTCAGGGCCAACCTGTAAATCGCGGAAACCTAGCAAAGAAAAGTTCGTGCTGATACCGGTAAATATCCGCTACATAGTTCCGCATTTATAATAACATCTGTGCCGCATCCGGAGAGCGTGAATGTCCGCAAGAATGCCCAAGATCCCTTCACTCAAGCTATTCGTCGAGGTCATGCACGCAGGCACGATTGCTAAGGTCGCCGAGCAGATGCACCTGACGCCGTCTGCGGCCAGTCGGATGTTGTCTGCATTGGAACGCGATCTGGAACTCACGCTGTTCCGCCGTGAGCGGCAGCGGCTGATGCCGACCGAGGCGGCGGAAACTTTCCTGCCCGAGGCCATGCGCGCGCTGAACGTAATGGATGAACTGCCCCGAATATCTGACGCTATACGCGACGGCGCGAATAGGGAACAGTTGATCCGTATCCTGAGTTTCCCGCGCTTGGCGGAACAAATCATGCCAGCTGCCGTGCAACGATATTATAGGGAAACCGGCTCGGATACGCGCATCAACATCAGCGTCGAAGCGCGCCAAAACCTGAAACGATGGGCAGCGTCACGCATGTTCGACGTCGCCCTCACCTCGGTTCCTGTCGTCCATCCCGGTGTACGTGGAGAGCCGATCATAGACTTTCCTCTGTGTGTGACTTTGCATCGCGATCATCCTTTGTCAGGAGACCGCGAAATACCGGTACAAGCCCTGGCGGATGCGCCCCTGTCGTTAATCGAGGAGGGTTCGATTTTGCGCCAACGTATTGCAAAGGTGTTTGACGAAGCAGGGCTTGTTCCAAATGTCCGCCAGGAAAGCGGGACAGTTGACGTGTCGATTTATATAGGGTTGGCGGCTGGCAGCATAACAATAAACGATGGGATTTTCCCCAAATCGTTGTTAGAACAAGGTTTTGTTTTGCGCCGCCTGAAAACGCAGCATAGCGTTCCAGTCGGTTTCGTTATCCCCCTCGACCGCAAAGTCGAAGGGGCCGCTGCTCATTTCATGGACGCAATCCGGCACGAGGTTCTGGCCTATCGCAACAACCTGAACAAAGTACTGGATGCCGATTGACCCAAAGTCTCAGATACTTTCCAGATTGACCTCTTTGCCGGGGACAGGCGAGGCCGCAATCGACCCTGCGCCTCTTACAACATCATAGCCACCCAACGCTTCGATCCGGGCCAGCTGATCGGCTTTGCTGCGCGCGTCCATAGCTTCGGGGTCGATCCGTTCGCGCAGCAGCGCGACCAACTCTGCCTCTTTCGGGTGGCTGCTCTTATTGGCAAGCAAATCATTTGCCTCATCAGGATCAGAGGCCAGATCAAACAGCTGATTGGGCATGTTTACGTGGTAAATCAGCTTCCAATTGCCATCTCTGATCAGAAAGCTGGAATTTAGGCTGCCCATGGCGTGATATTCGACAAAGCCTGGCCGCGGGTCCTGCCGCCCGTCGATCACCTGCAAGAGCGAACAGCCTGGAAGGCCTTGGTCATGTGATGTGGACACGTCGAACAGATCCAGAATTGTCGGAAACAAGTCCACGTGACCGACGCAATCAGAAACCGTCTTAGCCTCTGGCAAACCAGGACCCGCCATAATCAGGGGGACACCGGTAGAATGCTCATGTAGATTGGCTTTGCCCAAAATGCCGTGGGCGCCGATTGCCTCGCCGTGATCAGATGTATAGGCCATCCATGTCGTGTCGGTAAGGCCCAGATCATTCGCCTTGTCGATCACCTTGCCGATCTCCGCGTCGGTTTGGCTGATTAGCGCACAATAGCCCGCATAAGCCTGTCGCATGAAGGTTTCGTCCATACCTTCGGGCAGTTGGTTCATCCACGCCAGATAGGCCATCGCCGGGTGGTCGTAACGATCAGGCGCATCCCAAGTCGACGGCAAAGGCATGTCCTTGGGTGGGTACAAATCCCAGAATTCCTGATCAGCTCGGAACGGCGGGTGCGGGCTGGGATACGATACGATCAAGGCCCACGGCTCAGGGTTATCGGCGTTTTTGTGCAACCATTCAATCGCCCGTTCAGTGATCTGACGGTCGTAGATCTGATAATCGGTCTGGCCCGGGCCCGAGTTGCCGTAAATCGCCTTGTGCCCCGAGCGGCTTGGCACGCCTTCTTCGGTCGCCCGCAGCAACGTCAGCGGAGACCCAATGCCGCCAACGACGTGCATCGTGTGAATTTCCTCGGTGAATCCGTTGTCGTCCTTTTCTGAGCGGTAATGCAGTTTCCCTATGGCGGTGACCGAAATACCTTCATCCCGCAATCGATGATGCCAGGTTTTTATCGCCCCGTCGTACATCGTTGCGTTGTCCCAATACCCTGTCTGATTCGGGTAGCGCCCGGTTGCAATCGCGGCGCGTGCCGGGCAGCACAATGTCGTGGCGGCATAGGCATTCTCGAAAAGGACACCGCGCCGTGCCAGACAATCAAGGTTCGGAGTCCGCACATGTGAATGGCCTGCGGCGCCAAGAAAACTGCGCGCATGGTTGTCCGTTACAAATAAGATCAGGTTGTTTGTACGTGTCATGATTTCCCGCCAATTTTGCCGTATTGGCGTCGATAGATATCCTCAATATCTGCCGAAGTTGTTGCGTTTTTGGAAACACCTGCTTCCGAATTCAACGTCGTTGTTCGCGTGGTTTTGCTACTGGCAATTTTCGCTCGATCCGAAGACAAAGCGCTTGCAAAGAGATACTTTTCGAAAAGCCCAATGGATGAACGTCACATCCAGCTTTTGACCGTATTACGTAGGGTTTCAGTCGCCAAAGCTTGGATCTGGCCGCGTTCATCATCTTCGGCGATGCTCACCATTAACAGCAACGACACGGCCAGGCGCATTGCAAACTTGATCTGGATCGCAGAGAACTGTTGGCTCGAATAGGCTAGGACGTTGTCACGCACCGTGTTTACGATATCGGCCTCATAATTTTTGTCCGCCTCACGGATTCGATCATTCATCATCATCGCCTTGGTCAACTCGACGGCCAATGAATGGTCAAAGGCAGTGTGCTCTTCGATGTGCCGACGGAACAGATAAGCCGCCAAGTCCGCGGCGTTCATTGGTTCGGTCAGTTCATTCAATGCCTGTATGTTTACGCGTTTTTCTTCAGCGAGCCACTCGTCATACAGGCGTCGAAAGATGTCATCCTTGTGGGCAAAGTACCGATAAACCGTGCCGATCCGGCATCCGACGGCATCCGCGACGTGGTTTGTCGTAAAGTTCTCGAACCCACGATCAACAAGGACTTGTCGAGACGCTGTAAGGATTTCCTCCACTTTTTCTTGTGCGCGTAGTTGAAGCGGTGTTTTGCGCATCGCGCTCTTTTCTCTTCTAAAATTTCAGCATTCGCGTGAGTTCGCCCAACCAACTTAGCAACTTCAAATACGAGGAACCAGCAAGGTCGCAGAGTGCAGCTCATAAAAATGATTATTTACTCATTTTTATAATTCTCGTAGCGTCCCCAACTATCGAGGCAACAATTTTGAGGTCATCATGTCCTGCGATGAAGTGGATCAGGCATTCCTGCGCACAGAACTTAAGGGCACCCAAAGCGAAAACACTTTTGCTGGCGCGCTGAGTTTTATGCGTCGTAAGTACTCGCGCGATCTTTCCGGGGTGGACGTGGCAGTCACCGGAATCCCGTTTGATTGCGCAGTATCGCACCGGCCCGGCGCCCGGTTCGGACCAGCAGCTATTCGCAAGGCATCGGCCCATTTCGCGACCGGCCCGATCTGGCCCTGGCGGTTCGATCCCTTTGATACCCTCGCCGCTATTGATTATGGCGACTGTCCAGTCGACTACGCGAATGCACCATCTATCGACGCAACGATTGAAGACCACGTCCGCCCGATTGTCGAAAGCGGAGCTTATCTGCTGTCGCTCGGTGGCGATCACTATTGCTCGTACCCGCTTCTCAAGGCGGTTGCTGCGGCCCATGGGCCTCTGGCCCTGGTTCACTTCGATGCGCATCGCGATGTCGAACCGTCCGACAACCGCGTGCAGGACCATGGGGCGATGTTCGGCTACGCAATCGAAGACGGAGTGATTGACCCCCAAAAAACTGTACAGATCGGCATTCGCACCACCTTTGAAGACGAAGGTGACTACGGTATGACCATCCTCGGCGCAGACAAGGTGCACGCCAGTCGCGCAAGTGAAATCGCTAAAATTGTTCGCGAGGTTGTGGGCGATAGCAAATCGTATCTGACCTTTGACATTGATTGCCTCGATCCCGCTTTCGCTCCGGGCACCGGAACGCCGGTCCCCGGCGGCTTGAGTTCCTGTCAGGCCCTCGCGATCTTGCGAGAACTTACCGACATCAATTTTGTTGCATCCGATTTGGTCGAGGTCCTGCCCGCCCACGACGTCAGCGACACCACAGCGCTGGCGGCGGCGATGGTCTGCGCCGAAATGCTCTGTCTTCGGGCAGCGCGTGTACGCCAGGCATCCTGACCAAACCAGCAGAGGGCCAAATGCACCGCTTTCACAAACAACTCTCTGGGAGGAGAACCAATATCGACGAAAGACTGTTGGAGAGTTGTAAGCCGAAACGGGCATCGACCTCGTCTATGATGTCAACGAAAGCAACGAAACGCTAAAAACCAAACTGTTGGCCGGAAACGCAGGCTATGGCGTTGTCGTGCCTTCAGCCTCATTTTTTAAACGCCAAATTCAGGCACGTGTCTTTCAGCCATTCAACATGACGAAACTGCCCAACGCGAACCATCTTTGGGGCGCGATCCGCAACAGAACGGGCGTCTACTCTGGCGTAACTGACCATTCCGTCACCAATATGTGGGGCCCACCAGAATCGGCGTGAACCTTCCCCGCGTGCGCGAGTTTCTTAGGGAAGATGCTCCCATCGGTTCCCGGGAGCTGGTCTTTAACCCAAAGTACATGGAAGAACTGTCCGAATTTGGCGTCCACTTCCTGGATGCACCAACGGAAATCATCCCGTCTGCGCTGAAATACATCGGCGAAAACCTGATTGCACAGGACACAAAGGGCTGCGACCGGAATGTGAACGAAAATCAAGTCAGGTATTTCAAGGCAATCGTGCCATTGCGGCTTCTGACCTTGAAGGTGGTCGCAAATTTGGTCGCGTTGGCAAAAGGTTCCGAGTGTCCGCCTGTTGGAAACGGCCAGTTGCTATTGGATAGCACTTGCCTTGGATTGCGCCGCAGGCTTTGTAGCTGACCCAGCCACCTATTTTCTGCGATCTAGGCGAGCAACTGGAATATGCGGCTGATCAGAAGCTTTCCCTCAATACTATCTATCAACTAGATATATTGTAATTAAACACATCGCCCCAACACCTGTAGAAGCATCGCCGAAACAGGAGATATCACTATGACAAAGAAGATCACCATAATCGGCGCCACCGGGCATCTGGGCCATCGCGTTACCACCAAGCTCATCGAAAAAGTCGCGGAAGTGACCGCCATCGTGCGGGACCCGAAAGCGGCAAAAACAAAGCTGCCCGCAGGGGTTCACCTTGTGCAGGGAGATGTATCTGATCCGGCCAGCCTGGTATCAGCTTTGCAAGGGACTGAGACGCTTTACATCACACTGAACACCGAGTCGCTGGACACCACCCTGCCCTTCCACACCGAACGGGAAGGCGTGATCAATATCGTCGCGGCAGCAAAAGAAGTCGGCGTTCAGCACATCATGCAAATTGCAGGTGTTGACTATGCCTATCCCGAGTTTTCAACCGAAGGCTTGGCATATGGAACCAATGCGATCCGCAAGCATGGGATCGACGCCATCAAAGCGTCCAGTATCCCTTATACATTCTTCTATTGCTCGTTCTTTCTGGATTCACTACCCAAGCTTTTGATGGATAACCAACTGGCCGTGATCGGAAATCACGTCCATCCGATCTGGTTCACAAACTCCAGCGACTTGGCGGAACTGGTGTTCAATGCCATCGGCAATGATGCGGCCAAAAACAAAGAATTCGCGGTTCAGGGCCAGCAAGCCAAAACTTACACCGAAGCGGCGACCGAATTTTTGGAGACTTACGCCCCCGAGGCAGAAGTCATTCAATTGCCGATGGAGGCGGTTGGACAGATGGGCCTGCCGGAAGATCAGGCCACTTTTATTGAGCACGTTCTGACATTCGTTCAGCAACTGAAGGAAGAACAAGTGGCCGGTGAAACATGGGAGGCTCTTGGCGCGCCAAAATACACGATCTCCTCATTCGCCAAAGAGCTTCGCGAGGAAGCTTAAGCCGAAGCAGAGTTCTGAATATTGGCGGATTTTGTCAGTTTTTTCACCAGATTGGCGGTTGCCTGGCCCATCGGCCTTTCGAATGACCAGACCATATCCACCGCGCGCTCGGCATAAGGTTTGGTCTCGAATTGCAGCGGCAGGATTTTAAGGGCGCCAGTTTGAATGAAGGCATCTACCGCATGCAAGGGCAGCGCCGACCACCCCAGGTCGGCCTGCACAAGCTCGATGGCCTCGGCTGTGGTACTGACCTGCCAGATCGATGGCGAGGCCTTAAGGATCGCACTGTTGGGATTATCGGCCTCTTTCAATAAGATCTGACGATGCAGGCGCAACTCCTCCCATGAAACCGACGACATATTCGCCAGCGGGCTTTCCGGATGGCTGACGCAGACCAGCCTCAGAGTTCCCAACGAGCGAAAGTCGAGCGCTTCTGGGATACCCTCGGGTTCCAGAATAATACCCAGATCCACCGCGCCCTGAACGACCAGCCGTTGAATTTCCCCGGCGGTAAATGACTGGATTTCCACATCAACGGATGGGAATTCAACGCTGAACGCGCGGATGATCTCTCCTAGGTTGGCCAGCTTGATATGCGGCGCCATGGCAAGCGTGATGCGGTTCTCTACGGTCATGGACAAGGCATCGGCAACGGCCAGAAACCTGCTGCGGCGTTCCAACAGAATTTCAGCCTGCGAGATCAACGCCTCACCAGCCTTGGTCAGGGTCGGGTACCTTCGGCTACGGTCGAAAAGCGTCAGATCCAAATCGACCTCAAGATTGGCAACCAATGTGCTGATCACCGATTGCGCTTTTTTACATTTTCGGGCTGCCGCGGAAAATGACCCCTCGCCGTGGGTTGCGACGAATGCCTCTAATTGCTCAAACGATGCGCGCATAGCGGTGCTCTGCCATCTATCTATTTACCATATGGTATCCACCTTTATTGATCTCTCCACCCAAGTACAACCGTTACAAGGACATAAATTCAGGAGAACACACATGAGCTTTGGCGGTCGGGTTGTACACGCAGTACTGTTTGAGGTCTTCGCGCTTTTGGGCATTGCGCTATTGCTGCCGATGATCTCGCATGTTGATGTCCACAAAACACTGATCCTAGGTGTGTTCTTTTCTTTGGCAGCGATGCTGTGGAACGTGGTTTTCAACACAGGGTTCGATTGGTACCTAGCGAACATCCGCAGAAACACGCACAAGTCGGCGGCGGTGCGGGTTGTTCATGCTTTGCTGTTCGAGGGGACATTTGTCGCGCTGACCCTGCCTGTTCTTGCCTGGGCCCTGGGTCTGACAATAAGGGGCGCAATGAAACTGGAAGCAGCGCTGATCGTGTTTATTCTCATCTATACATTTTTCTTCAATATTGTGTTTGATTGGTGTCGCGTGAAACTCACCAACCCGACGGTGTGTTGACCGGGCAAATTGTAACCCCGCGTCGTCGACGCCGAGTGAAAACAACCCGTCGCGGAATACAAGATTTGACGACATCCGGCCGGTTTGATCGAGCGCCCGATGCCAAGTCTTTCTATCCGTTTGCGGACACTTGTTCGCATTTGCCGCCCAGTGAATTGTCCCAGAATGCGTTCGGGAACGGTCAGCTCAGGTCTTCACCTTTTTGGCACCGTTAAGGTCTGCCTCGAGTAGCGATTTCAATTTTGGACGCCAGACGTCTGCCAAAGCGTCTTCACGTGTCACCAACGAGATGTTTCGAAACAATGGCCGAGGCTCACAGGGCAAGACAAGAACCTGGTCTGCACCGTAACGAATGACATCCGCTTTTGGCAAAAGCGCGTATCCGATCCCGTGTTTGACGCAGTTCACGATCGTTTCGATATTATCCAGGATGATCACATCATCGGACTTCAATTGCATTTGGTCGCAATGTTGGGCGATCAGTTTTCCAATGCCCGACGACGGGATGAAGTGCAGAAAGGGATAGGCTTGAGATAGCTCAGCTAGCCCGCCGGCCTTGCTGTACAATGGCGCTGTCACCACCATCTCTTCGCGGATAAGCGTTTCGCAGCACAGCCCATATGTTGCTTCGGAAATTTCCGTTACAACAGCCGCGTCCAGTTGGCCGTTTCGCACCTGTTCACACAATGCCTCGGACAGTCCTGTACTTGTGCCGAACACTGCTTTTGGAGCCATCTTCGCGGCACTCGTGAGAAATCTGGGCAAGATCCGAGCGCCAGCAGAAGGGACAAATCCGATCCGGTAGGACCCCGTTAGTTCATGCGTTGACACGCAGCGCGATTTCAAAACCGAAAAGGCATCGACTATGGTCTTTGCGTCCTGGGCAACCCGAATTCCCAACGGGGTCAGCTTGGGCGGTCGGTACCTGCGATCGAACAATCGAGCCCCAAGTTCTTCTTCCAAGGACTTCATCTGCATGCTCACCGCCGACAACGTCATGTTTCGGATTTCCGCTGTGCGAGTGAAAGAGCTTTGTTGCGCGATAGTAACCAGAGTTTCAAAGGCTGAAATTTGCATAAATTCAACAAACTTTAATTTAATGACAAAGTAAATTCGATTGAAAAAAACATGTCATACCTCACATACTCGTGAGCAGAGAGGATGACCCAATGTTTGATCAAGGAACAAATTCGTATCAGGCAATTGCTCGCGAACTGGCCGCCGGGTTTGCAGAACGAGCGGGTTATTGGGATGAAAACCGCACGTATTGTTGGGAAAACGTGCGCGAACTTACCGAAGCCGGGCTTATGGGGATGACGATCCCGACAAAGTTCGGGGGGCTGGGAGCCTCGTATTTTGACGTGGTTCTGGCGGTCGAGGAAATCGCCAAAGCCTGTGCACTGAGCGCCCGGATCGTGGTCGAGGCCAATATGGGCGGCATCAGCGCAATCATGGCGTACGGAACAGACGAACAGCGCGCCTTTGTAGCTCCGCTTGTCCTTTCAGGTGATAAGCCCGCAATTTGCATAACAGAGCCAACCGCGGGCAGCGCTGCGACCGAGATGCAGACGACCGCCCGGCGTGTTGGCTGCAAGTACTTGATAAACGGCACAAAACACTGGATCACGGGTGGCGGCGTTTCGAAGCTTTATCTGATTTTTGCGCGCGTTTTGGATGACGACGGAAAAGACAAAGGGATAACTGGTTTTCTGGTTCACTTTGACCCTGAAAACGGCATCGCCCCCAAAGGGTTCGATGTGATCCGCCACGAGCGGACCTTGGGTCTTTGCGGTATGCCCGAAGCTGAGTTGCGCTTTTCCGATCTGGAAGTTGATGAGCGGTTCGCACTGATAACTCCCTCAGGGATAAAACGCGGCTTTGCGGATCTAATGACCGCATATAACAGTCAGCGTGTTGGCGCAGGAACAGTTGCCATGGGCATTGCATCAGGTGCGCTGGAACATGCAAAAAGATACCTGCGCGAACGTCACCAATTTGGCCGCCCGCTGCAGGAGTTCCAGGGCCTACAATGGATGATTGCGGATATGGACACAGCGGTTCATGCGTCTCGTCTGATGTTGCACGAGGCTGTGCAAGCATTGGGTTCAGCTGGTTTTCCTGACATGATGATGGCGGCTCGGGCAAAGGCATTCGCCTCCGAACAGGCGGTGAAAGTGGTCAATGACGCCCTGCAAATTTTCGGTGCCCGTGGATATGGTGCCCAGGAACCGATCGAACGGATGTATCGCGACGTCCGAATGTTCACAATCGGTGGCGGCACTGCTCAGATTTTGAAAACACAGGTCGCAGGTTCGTTGTTGGGTATCAAAACACCGCAAACAAGGGATGGATACGCAAAGCTCGCGGGTCGGTCCTCATTTACGAACTAACCTGACGCCCGGTTCTCGCTATAAGCTGTTCGAGTTTGACACGTTTATAAACACGCATGACGGGTGAGGCGCCCAACATGGTTTCGCACAGAAATAGACATTTTCTTTGTTTAAATGGCTCAAAATAAAGTTGCCACCCGAGCCCTTTTGAAGGCTGGATGGCAACTCAGTAGAAACTGTGCGGGGTAGCCGGCCAAGCAGCGCCTGAATTTCAACGGCGCTTGTACAGAAACAAAACCTGACCGGTCGTCGTTTTATCTAATGTGCTTCCTCCTATTGCGGCGATAGCTGCGTTGGTGATTTCGTATTAGTCCTGATTGCTCCAGTGATCACCATTTTTATAGTCATCGCGACGCTCTTCCGCGCGGTCCTGGGCATCTTCAAAGTTGTCTTTCTGGATCGCGCCGCCCACAGCACCAACTGCAGCACCGGCCGCAGCGCCACCTACGATGCTTTCGCCCGCAATACCGGCAACGGTGGCGCCGACAACCGCGCCTTTGATGGCTTTGTCAGTGACGTAGTCCGCCTGCGCTGCGGCCGCCATTGTGATCAGGATTGCTCCGGAGATTGGTGCGATAAAGAGGTTCTTGTTTGAGGTCTTCATTGGGTTCATCCTTGTTCTGGTCAGCAACCACTGCGGCTGCCGTGTGCCCATGAACTAGGTGGCCCGATGGCGGGAATTCTTTTGGAGATGGGACAAGGTTTTGTGGATCCTGGACATCTTCAGGATCTGTGGGTTTCAAAGAACAAATGGACTTACCGACCGGCCTTTCGGAACCTGGCGGGCGTCTCACCCGTCCAGCGCTTGAACGCCACCGAAAAAGCCGCCTGATCTGCAAAACCAAGCATGAAAGCTACGCGCGCGACACCCTCGCCACTGCGCAGCATTCGTTTGGAAAGATCACACAGCACGCCTTCCAACAGCTGCTTAAAGCTTGTGCCCTCGGCTGACAGGTGACGTGTCATCGTACGCCGGGTAAGCCCAAGCTCGCCGGCTATTTCATCCCCGTTCGGGATTGGCCCGGGAAGGCGTTCGCCAAGCATGCCCACGATGCGGTCAGCGAGGCTCTTGACGACGTCCGGTTGGGCTTTCAACTGCTCTTCTCCGTGCTTGCGCAGGTGCCCCAGCAAGGTAGGGTCAGCGGTCGGGATCCGAAAACTCATGCCGTTCGAAGGTAAGCACAGCGCGTAACCCGCTTTGAAACCTTCCACGGCACAACCCGCCATCTCGGCCAGAAATCGGCAATGCTCGGCGTCGTCCGTTTCAAGCTCGATCGAAATGGGTCCCAGCCCGCCAGACGTGATTTGTTGCACGCGCCTATAGAGACCAAACAACAACATTTCGCGATGTCGAGGATATTGATGAGCTGGGATCACGTTACTTTCCAGCGTGATCTTTGGAGCATCCGGCGCTCCGACCACGTATAGTCGCAGATCCGGGTCCTGCATCGCGTAAAACCGCTGGGTCATTGCCAATGCGTCTTCAATCGTTTCGGCAGCCCGTACGATATACGCAAGCAGCGTTCCGGGGCCTTGCGCGGACAAACCAACGTGAGCGGCAAAAGTCTTGTCTTCAAGCACTCGGCACGCGGTCTCAACTGCCCCCGCTTCATGCAGCAGCTCCACAGTCGCATCGGGCCCTTCGATCACGTCCGACGGGGCCCCCGCCATTTCAAGAATTTCAGGAAACGGAATGCGGGCACCGGGCTGCTGCGCGTAGAGACGCCCGACATGTTGCAGTCTGTACGCGCTGATGCGTGGCACCTGTGCTTCCTCCCCTGACAATGCAGGCAATTGTCCAGAAGCCAACAACAAATGTCCAGAACCCAAAGGATCGCCAGCGAGATGGTGGTTAGTTCGCGGTCATCAGAAAGGAAAAGACCATGATCTACTTCGCAAGGTACTACCGCGTTTTCAAAGCAATCCACGCGTCCGCAAAAAATGAGTGGTCCGGCGCAAATGTCCACGTGCCGCTGAAACGGGCACTTGGCGAGAAAACGCCTAAGGGGCCTCGTTGGGACCCGCCCTACGTCCCGCCGCAACAGCCCTCTGAACCGACACAACAACCAACCGGAAGCTGACCTTCCAATCGTTCAAAACACTACAGCCGCATCCTGGCTGCGTTAGCAAAAGGACCTGAAACATGAAACCACCTGCGTTCCTGATGGCCGCCGCACTCGGCGTCATCTCAACCCCCGCCTTCGCCGCTGGCGGCGACCCCCGTTGGTGGGTCGCGCCCGGCCAGACCGACAGCTACGCCTGGGTCGGCCTGATCGTTTTCTTCCTGGCGATCCTGCTGATCGTTCACCTCTATGCCCGCTTTGACCGTTACACCGAGCACAAGGCAATCGGCACGCCCCTGCGCACAACTATTCCAGTAATGCTGAGTGTCGCTTTGGCTTACGAACTGATGCCGGCCTTGAGCCATTTCAGCAATCTGTTGCCGGCTGCCCTGATCCTGACCGCAATCGCCCGCGACTTCATGCTGTGGTGGCGCCCATCCGATGAGGAGACGGTAAAATGATCGAACTTCTCGTTACATCCTTCCCGTTCGTTCTGCGCGTGATTTACCTGAAATGGCGCGGAATACCCGTTACTCTATATAACGTGCATCGGGCGATCTTTTTGTGGTTCGTGCTGGCCCTGATCGTCTTCTTCGCCGTGTTCTATTACTACCCCAAGTCCTACACAGGCCTTGTGCCGTTCAGAACCGTTCCGGTTGTGGCCGAGAATGGCGGAACAGTCACAGAAGTCTATGTAAAAGGTGGCGATCTCGTAGAGCCGGGTGATCCGTTATTTGCAGTCGAGAATTCGTCCGAAAAAGCTGCCGTGGATTTCGCAACGCGTAAAGTTGAGGAAATCCAAAGCGCGAAACTGGCCGCTGAACTTCAGGTCGAAACTGCGCAGGCCGTGCTGGACGCCGCAGTGACCGCGAGGGAACAGGCAGAGCTTGTTCTGATGGATCATCGCGCCCTTCAAGCCAAAAGTTCCGCCGCATTCCAGGTGAGCCAGTTGGAACGGGCCCAGGCCACACTGGAAACCCGGGAAGCGGAAGTTGAGGCTGCTACAACTCAATTGGGTGTGGCGCAGGTTCAGGCGACTGCCGTGTTGCCGGCACAGCTTGCATCTGCTCGCGCGTCGCTGAAACAGGCCGAGGTGGAACTGGCCAAAACACTCACGCTCAGCTCTGTCGATGGAGTTGTCGAGCAGGTCACGCTCAACGTCGGATCACGCGCAGCCCAGGCAGCGATGAGCCCCGCCATGCTGATTGTACCGGACCGAAAAGATGTTGAGCGCGGACGTATCGTTGCCGGGTTCTCGCAGGTCTCGCGCACCGAGTTGTACGAAGGCATGGCGGCTGAAGTGGCCTGCGAAAGCAACTTCAACATTTCGATGCGCAATACCATCTTGCCTGCGCGGATCGTGCGTATTCAGGACTCGATCTCTTCCGGCCAACTTGCACCCAGCGGTCGCCTGATCGAGCCCAGCGAAAAGGTGAAACGTGGCCAGATCGTCGTACATCTTGACCTTGTGCATCCGGAACACCGTGACCTTCTGGTTCCAGGCAGCGGTTGTATTGTGCAGTCCTACACCACCAACCTGGAAGGCAATATGGAAGGCACAATTGTCGCGCACGGAATCCAGGCCATGGGGATCATCAAGGCAGTTGGCCTGCGGATCAAAGCGTGGTTTGGCCTAACTTCTGGCATCGGATTGATCGGCGGTGGACACGCTTGATCTCCCAGCAAAAAACCTGACTAAAGCCCGCGTCTCCCAGCGTTTGCAGGGAGACGCATTTATTGGTGCATTTTGTGATATTTTGCGTAAACAAGACGCTCGAAACCGGTCATTTCTAGGCTGGGTCCGCTACCGCAGTCTGTTGGGCCAGAAAACCACGGTAACCAACAAGAACTATCAAATCGTAAGCCCAGACCTAAAAAACAGTCCTTTAGCCGCCAACGTAAACACCATCCTTTGGGCGGTAGAAGATCTTTTGATCGTGGAGCCGACCAAGAAGATCTTGAATGCGATGAAGGGCGTCTTCCCTTTCCGCCTTATCGTCTTCATTTTCGTCAGCGGCCTCATGCGACAATGAATTCAAGGCTCGCCTCAGTGAGACTTCTATAAGATCAATGTCCTCAACAGACAGTTCGAACATATCGTTGTATTGGGGCATAACAGGACTCCGACTATGCGCATGCCACTAGAGTGCCTTGTGGGCGGTTTGTTTTCCAGCTTTCCTCGTCTGTCGTTCAATTCCGCCCCGCCAATGGGCGTTTCTTTGCCCCGCAGACCCGCCAAGACAATCCTGATCTTCTCTTCGGCTGAGTAGTGCTTGCGCGTCTTACGCTTGATGCCCTTGACCAACTTGTCAGCGGCGTCCTTCGATGTTCTGGTTTTCTTGGTCATCTTCGCTCCATATAGGCTTCGATGAACCAGAAATCCTTCGTTGCTCAAACCCGTAAATCCGTCCGGAAGGGGCTGACGTTAGACAGAAATCCTCAGATCATAAGTGGACCGCAAAGAGTGACGCAACGATCCTTGAGGTTTTGATTGTCCTGACAATCATTACCATGATTGCGGCTGTGGCGGGGCCGCGTTTGATTGGTTATCTAGGTCGAGCGAAGTCCGAGACTGCCAAGTTACAGGTGAAACAAATCGGCGGCGCATTGCAGCTGTTCGATATTGATACCGGTCAATACACAGCCAACTCCGAAGATCTCAATGTTCTAATCAGCTCTCCTCCGGGGGACCCATCCTGATCGGGCCGTATCTGGATAATGCGGACGGGATGATCGATCCTTGTGGTCGTGCCTATATCTATACAGAACCAGACGATCAGGGCCAGCCGCGTGTAAGCAGTCTTGGCCGCGACGGTGCGCGCGGCGGCAGCGGAGAAGATGCCGGCGTCGCTTCAAATTAGCACACAACTGGAAATAACGTGGTCGACATGCGCTGCCGCAATCGCGACAAGCCATCGATAACTCACCGCCTGATGGACTGAGGCGAAGCGCTTGCCAATGGATTATTGCCGGCGCGTTTCGGCCCGCGTGATCCAGTCGGCTCCGGCATAAGCGATGGTAAGCACTTGGATCTCTTGCGCGTCCTCATCAATCGTAAAGGCAATGACGGCGCGACGGGCGGCTGGAATGGCACGCAGGCCAGGTAAAATGTGATCCCGCCGAGACCCTTTATGTGGCAAGTCCTGCAACCCCTGCGCAACGCGCGCGATTTCGTCGAGTTTGCGGCGCGCTGCCCGAGTCCCCGCGTAGTCCGAAATCAACTCTGCAATCAGACTTAGATCATCGGCGACTGCAGGGTGGTAACGCAGGCGGTAGGTCAATCGGAGGGATCCAGCCCGCGAATGGCGGCTGCGAACACACTGTCATGATCAACAAATGCTTCACGCGGAGTGTCTGCACGGCGTCGGATTTCATCAGCCATAGCCTCAAGCGCGGTTTCGCGGGCTTGCTCATCCTCGATCATCCTCTCAACTGCGGCAGCCACCGCGGCAGAGGCCGAAGCATAGACACCCTCACCCACCTTATCCTTAAGAAACTGGTGGTGCCGGTCAGTAAAGCTGAGCGTGGTTTTGACGGTCATCGAACCTTCCTTTCGAAGTAATACTTGGTCATACCTACAATCAAGTCAAGTGGCAGAACGCTGTGTCCGTCAGAGGATTTGAGTTTTTCAGACAAGGGAGAAACCCTGAGATCCGCGAACGTGTCGGACATGGATTTCTAGAAACAGTTGCTGAGTGGTGCCGCGCGGGAATAGCGGCAACTTAGCATGTGTTTCTCTACCTGTCCGCTTCGCAAACTTGGTCTCAGGTCTCAGGCAAACTCGACCACGATCCTAAATTGGCGTCCCAGATGTTGCATTTGTGCAAACGGCGTGGCGAATCCACAAAAGAGCGATCAATAAAAAAATAATCTCCTTTTACTTGTGCATATCCTGCCTGAGATGGTGATGGGGAAAAGTCAAAAAATAGGTTGTCGTTCTTTGCGAGCGCAGCTTATGCCCGTCGGTTTTGGCAAAGTCGGTTGCGGAGTGCACGGGTGAAAATCAAATCAAACTTCCTAATTTCTGTTTCATTTTTCGCTTTGATTTCAACACAGTCTCTGGCAGCCCCGACATCTTCGTCAATAGTTGGAGATACTGTTACCAATCCTGTAACCGGCTTGGACACTACGGTCAGCGCGCTTATCGTAGACCCGGCTTCGACCCCAACCGCCGGAACAACGGCCTTTGTGGAAACAGCCGACGGCTACGTTTTTCTCGTGAAAGATGCGGGCGATACGATCTACAATTCTGACAATCCTCCGGCTGCTTTTGAAATTGTTTCCATAACCGGAACGACGGCACAAATCAGCAATTCGAGTGCTTCGGGCACGGCCAGTTTGTCCACCCAATTGACCGTTTCGCAGTACAACAGCAGCTTCAACAGTTCCGGCACTCCGGGTGGCGTGACCGCGCCGGTGGATGTCTCGGGACCAAATGGCGTGGATCAGGTTGTTTACGGTCAGGACGGAAGCAACGGTCGGGATGGCGCATTGTTTGTACCGCCAAGTTCAGGCGGCAATGGTGCCACAGGGCCCACTCAGACAAAAACCCTGAGCGGGGATGTCAATGCCACCAGTAACATTGGATGGCAGGTTGGCAGTGTCGGAGGCGACGGCGGGAACGGCGGTGACTCGTATCTGAGCTTTTGGGACGGGCGCGATGGTGGCGACGGTGGCAAAGGGGGCACGGTCAACGCGACGCAGGCGGCCAGCAGCACCATTCAAACGTCAGGTTCCGGCAACAAGGGTATTTTCGCGTTTAGCCGCAGCGGTGAGGCCGGAAACGGCGGCAGCGGTTTCGCGGCCCCGGGCGGCGGCACCGGCGGACACTCGGCCGACGGGGGTAATGTCACGGTCACCCAAGAAGGTACGATTTCAACAACCGGAGATTCCGCCGACGGCATCTACGCGCTTAGCGTGTCGAACAACGGCGGCAATGGTGGCTCTCAGTGGGGGCTGGTCGGGTCCTCTGGTGACGGCGGATATGGCGGCAACGGCGGAACTGTAACAGTCAACACCAAGTCCGGCGCCAGCATTTTAACGACTGGGAATTACGCAAACGGTATCTATGCTCAGTCGGTCGGTGGATCGGGCGGGTCTGCGGGAACAAGCGGAAACCTGTTGGTGTCGCTTATCGGCGGCGCAGATAATGGCGGCAATGGCGGTGAGGTGATTGTCTCGCACGCTGGTGCCATTGAAACCCGCGGCGATTTCTCGCGCGGGATTGTTGCACAGTCGGTCGGCGGCGGCGGCGGTTCGGGCGGAACCGCAGGCGGATTGGTTTCGCTATCGCTGGGCGGGGTCGGATCGAACGGCGGCAGCGGCGACGATGTCAGCGTCAGAATCGAGGGGACTGGCACTATTCTGACCTCAGGAACCGGCGCGGACGGTGTCATGGCTCAATCCATTGGCGGTAGCGGCGGTACTGGCGCGAACTCATATGGACTTGTCGCGATCGGCGGAACCGGGTCCAGAGGCGGATCAGGCGCTGCAGTCAGTGTAAGCAATTTTGGAAGCATCGTGACAGGTGGCGACGGTGCCCGAGGTATCATTGCCCAATCCATCGGCGGCGGCGGCGGAGACGGCGGATCGTCCGGCGGCATGGTCTCGGTTGGGGGTAACGGCAGTGGCGGTGGCGCCGGTTCGGACGTGACCATCGTGAATGACGGGATCATCACCACAACCGGAGACGATGCGATGGGCATTCTGGCCCAGTCTATCGGTGGCGGCGGCGGCAATGGCGGGTCGTCCGGATCTGTCGGTGCATTCGTTGGTGTGGCAATCGGCGGTGACGGCGGTAGCGGCGGCGCAGGTGGTGACGTCAACGTCACCTTGTCCAACACTGACAACACCCAACCGTCATCCATCCAAACATCGGGTGATCGCTCGACGGGTGTCTTTGCTCAATCTGTCGGTGGCGGTGGCGGCAATGGCGGTGGCGCAGTTTCAGTCGCCGTCGGCGCATTTGGGGCCGCGTCAATTTCGGTTGGGGGTTCCGCTGGTGATGGCGGAAATGGCGGAGAAGTCACTCTGACCGGCACCAATTCGGCATCTGTGCAGACCAGTGGGGATGATTCCGTTGGGATCTTGCTGCAGTCGGTCGGCGGCGGTGGCGGTAATGGCGGATATGCCGTTTCAGTCGCAGTGTCCGGCGGTCCGGTTTCCGGATCACTGGCCGTTGGGGTTGGCGGAGACGGCGGCACGGGCGGCATAGGCGGGCCTGTTACCGTTGGCCAATTCAACAGCAGCGGTGTTGGCACGGCTGCGGGTTTCGAAGGCACCGTTGTCACCACCGGCAACCGCTCGACCGGTATGTTGTTCCAGTCCGTCGGCGGCGGCGGCGGTAACGGTGGTTTGGCTGTCGCAGCGACCGGAGGTGCCTCGGCTCTGTTTTCCGGAAATGTCTCTGTTGGTCTCGGCGGTCAGGCCGGCAGCGCCGGGGATGGTGGTCTCGTCCGCGTCTATACTAATGCGGACATAACGACGACGGGCACGAACTCCAGCGGGATGATCGCGCAATCCGTCGGAGGTGGCGGCGGAAACGGCGGCGGCAGTATCGCTGCCGGGATCAGCGCAAGCGCAGGGGCCGCAGTCGGAATTAACGTTGGCGTGGGCGGAGACGGCGGCGGCGCAGGAATTGGCGGTGACGTCACCCTGATTGCCGGCGGAAATACAATTGAAACCAGCGGCGCATTCTCCAGCGGTGTCGTCGCACAGTCCGTTGGCGGCGGTGGCGGCAACGGCGGTTACAGCGTCGGGGCCAGCGCTGATTTCGGCGGTGCGGCGGCGGGATCTGTCAGCGTAGGTCTTGGCGGAAAAGCAGGCGGCGGTGGCGCGGGCGGCGCGGTGACCGCGCAGGTTGACGCGGACGTCACAACGCGCGGCGACGATTCCGGAGCTGTGATCGTGCAATCCATCGGCGGCGGCGGCGGCAACGGCGGATTTAGCGTTGCGGCTGGTCTGGCTGCGGGCGGTGCAGGTGCCGGCACCGTTGACGTCGGTCTGGGCGGCGACGGCGGCAGCGGCGGCATCGGCGGGACCGTCACTGGTGTTCGTGTGAATGGCGATGTTCGCACCGAAGGGCTGCGCTCGACCGGGGTGGTAATCCAATCCATCGGCGGTGGAGGCGGCAATGGCGGCTTCAATGTTACTGCGGGCGTCGCAGCGGGTGGTGCCGGTGCCGGTACAATCGGAGTCGGTCTGGGCGGAGATGGCAGCACAGGCGGCAACGGTGGCATTGTCGAAGGTCAGGTTGCAGGGAATGTCACAACGCTGTCCGACAATTCAGGCGGCGTCGTGTTCCAGTCTATTGGCGGCGGCGGCGGTAATGGCGGTTTCAATGTCACTGCAGGGATTGCGGGAGCAGGCGCAGGTGGAGGTGCCGTCACCGTGGGCCTTGGCGGCGACGGATCCGGTGGCGGGATTGGCCAATCAGTAACCGGGCGTGTCACAGGGACAGTCACCACGGTTGGCGCGGATTCCACGGCCGTGTTGGCGCAATCCGTTGGCGGCGGCGGCGGTAACGGCGGCTTCAACGTCAGCGCTTCGCTAGCTGGCGCGGGTGTGGCCAGCGGCGCTGTATCGGTTGGACTTGGCGGTAATGGCGGCAGCGGCGCGGTCGGAGGAACAGTCGAGCTTACCACAACACAAAGTGTTACCACGACCGGAGACCGGTCGTCCGGTGTTGTCGCCCAATCCATTGGCGGCGGCGGCGGTAACGGCGGCTTTAACGTTTCAGGCACTGGCAGCGGTGCAGGCGTCGGCTCGGGCGCAGTCAGCGTCGGGCTGGGCGGCACAGGAGATGGCGGAGGAAACGGTGGCACTGTTTCCCTGACTTCAAACGGGAAAATCCTGACCCAAGGTGACTCTGCTACAGCGTTTCTGGCACAGTCGGTTGGTGGCGGCGGTGGTAACGGCGGCTTTAACGTCAGCGCGTCAGTCCAGGGATCGGGCACCGCTGGCGGTGCTGTCTCTGTTGGTCTGGGCGGCTCGGGCGCAGGCGGAGGTGACGGCAACACGGTCATCGCGACCTCCAACGATGCGGTTGAAACCCAAGGCGATCAATCTTCTGGCGTCGTAGCGCAGTCTATCGGTGGCGGCGGCGGCAATGGCGGGTTCAATGTTTCCGCTGTGATCTCTGGCGCAGGAACGGCGAGCGGCGCAATCGGTGTCGGGCTGGGCGGCTCGGGCGACACGGGCGGTGACGGTGGCAATGTCACGCTGACGTCAAACGGAACTATTTTGACCGATGGATTTGCCTCAGGCGGTTTTGTTGCACAGTCCCTCGGCGGCGGCGGCGGCAATGGCGGATTCAATGTCTCCCCGACTATCTCTGGCGCGGGAACCGCTGCGGGGTCGCTGTCAGTTGGCCTGGGAGGGTCAGGTGACGCCGGAGGCAACGGCACCCAGGTCACGGCCAAAACAACGGCGAATGTTGTAACCAAAGGCGACGCGTCCGTAGGTATTCTGGCCCAATCCGTAGGCGGCGGCGGTGGTAACGGTGGCTTCAATGTTTCGCCCTCCATTGCGGGCGCTGGCACCGGCGCAGGAACTGTCACCGTCGGTTTGGGTGGTTCTGGTGGCAGCGGCGGCAATGGTGGCATTGTTGGCCTGACCGTCGAAAACAGCGTTCGGACCGAAGGCGCGCAGTCGAGCGCAATTGTCGCGCAATCCATTGGCGGCGGCGGCGGCAATGGCGGCTTCAACGTATCTGCTTCCCTAACCGGTGCAGGTACTGGGTCCGGTGCCGCCGCTGTGGGGCTGGGAGGTCGCGGAACAGGTGGCGGCGACGCGTCTGCGGTAACTGCGAATGTCACCGGAAACATCGTGACATTGGGCGAAACCTCTACTGGCTTGTTAACACAATCCGTTGGCGGCGGCGGCGGCAATGGCGGAATGAACATTTCAGTCGCTGTTGCGGCTGCAGGAACCGGATCGGGCGGCGCATCGGTCGGCCTTGGCGGGGCATCGGGAACGGGCGGTGATGGCGGTACCGCAGAGGCGACTCTGACCGGGAACGTTTCGACACAAGGCGGCGACTCGGGCGGTGTCATCGTTCAAAGCCTTGGCGGCGGCGGCGGAAACGGCGGCATGAATGTCTCGGCCACCGTCACGGTGGCTGGCACCGGCAGCGGCGGTGCATCCGTTGGACTTGGCGGCAGCGGCGGCAGCGGCGGCAACGCGGATACTGCCAAAGGTACTGTGGTGGGCAACGTCACAACTGCTGGCGACAATTCAGGTGGTGTTCTTGTGCAATCTGCTGCAGGCGGCGGCGGCAATGGGGGGCTGAACGTCTCGGCGGCCGTGAACCTGTCGGGCACCGGCGGCGGAGCAGTTGGGGTCGGCATCGGTGGCTCAGGCGGAGATGGCGGCAATGCCAGCTCCGCTACGGGGTCGGTCACCGGGGATGTTGCGACTGCAGGCGAGAATGCAACTGGCGTTCTGGTTCAATCCGTAGGCGGCGGCGGCGGCAATGGCGGCCTCAACATCTCGGGCGCGATCAGCATTGCCCGCACCGGGTCTGGCGCTGCCGGTATCGGTGTCGGCGGATTTGGCGGCAGTGGCGGCACAAGCGGCGTAGTCGACAACACCTACGCGGGCGATGTCAGCACGGCCGGTTCCCGATCTGCCGGCATAGTCGCACAAAGCCTCGGCGGCGGTGGCGGCAATGGCGCTACGAACATCTCTGGCGCGATTTCCGTTGCCAGCAATTTCTCGGGCGGCCTTGGCATCGGCGTTGGTGGGTTTGGCGGCGACGGTGGCGCGGCGGATAACGTCACGCAGCGTGTCACCGGGAATGTCACGACAACCGGCGACGACTCGGTCGGCATACTGACGCACAGCCTTGGCGGCGGCGGCGGCAATGGTGGCACAAACATCTCGGCCGCCCTGTCCCTGTCCCGAACAACGAACGCGGCAGTGGGAATTGGCGTCGGCGGGTTTGGCGGCGGCGGCGCAAATGCCGGTACGCTGGTCCAATCGACCATTACAGGTGGCGTCAGAACCGAAGGTGACCGCAGTACAGGTATTCTGACGCAGAGCCTTGGCGGCGGCGGCGGCAATGGCGGCACAAACATCTCGGCATCGCTTGGCATCAGTCAGCAAAACGGTGGCTCTATCAGCTTGGGTGTTGGCGGCTTCGGCGGCGGAGCTGGTAATGGTGGCAATGTGACAAGCACCCTCCGATCCAACACGGGCACTAGCGGCGCAACCTCGGTTATTACGACGGGTTCGGACAGCATCGGCGTCATGGCTCAGTCCGTTGGTGGTGGAGGCGGCAATGGCGGTCTCAACGTTTCCGGCGCGGTCAGTCTGACTGGCAAATCCGGAGCTGCAGTTGGTCTAGGCCTTGGCGGCTTTGGCGGTGGCGGCGGTGATGCCGGTACGGTCTCACTGGACGTAGAAAGCGACGTGGTAACCGCAGGTGACGGATCACACGGCGTGTTCGCTCAAAGCCTCGGCGGTGGCGGTGGAACCGGCGGCGTGAACATCTCGGGCACTTTGTCTCTCACAAAACCATCGGGATCCGATACGATTTTCTCAGTCGCCGCAGGCGTCGGAGGATTCGGTGGATCGGGCGGTGACGCAAGCGCGGTCGATCTGGACTACACCGGAAGCGTTCAGGCGGTTCCGATGGTTCAGCAAACAGACGGCTCTTTCGCAGTTGATGAAAGCAAGGGGGCAAGCGGCATTATCGCGCAATCCCTCGGCGGCGGCGGTGGCAATGGTGGTACCAACGTATCGGGCGGACTGGCGATTAGCGGAAAACCCGGCGCCGGCCAGACGGATAGCAGCAAGTCCTACGCAGTTGTTGTTGGTGTCGGCGGTTTCGGCGGCGGCGGCGGTGATGCCGGAAACGTGGATGTGGATATCGAGGCCGGAAGTACAATCAGGGCGCATGGCACCGGGCAATCCGGTCTGCTGGCGCAATCCCTTGGCGGTGGCGGCGGCAATGGCGGGATGAACGTGTCCGGAGGGATAGTCTCGGACAGCTCGCTGATTGTTGGCGTTGGCGGATTTGCAGGAGATGGCGGCAAAGCTGGTGATGTAACGGTTACATCGCAGGCCGACATCACGGTGACAACCAACCCCGACGACATCTCGATCCCGGACGACACTACCTTCGAAGACAAACTGCGCGATTTCCTTGGGGACACGATCGTCGACGAGACCGAAGAACTGGCGTCGACCTTCGGACTGGAACGTTTGTTCATAGATATGGGCGTCTTCAACGAAGAAAAGCAGGATACTGACGGCTCGGCAGGTCTTATGGCGCAATCCATCGGCGGCGGCGGTGGCAATGGCGGCCTGAACGTTTCCGGGGGCATTGCCCTCAGCAAAGACGGCAAGATCCCTTCGGTGACCTTTGGTGTTGGTGGCTTTGGTGGCGACGGCAATGTTTCGGGCAATGTGACCGTGGACCATACCGGCGCTGTTTCAGTAGCTGGCAACTGGAAGCACGGTGTTCTGGCGCAGTCCATCGCTGGCGGCGGCGGCAACGGTGCGTTGAACGTGACCGGACAACTGAACTATGGCGACTCGAACAACTCCGACGGCAAGACCGATCTGAGCATCGTCGGTGGACTGGGCGGTCACGGTGGCACCGGCGCGGATGCGGGTGATGTATCCGTCACGCAAACCGGCAATATCGCGACAAACGGGTACCATGCCCGCGGTGTCTTTGCCCAAAGCATTGGCGGCGGCGGCGGCACTGGCGGGATCAATGCGACCTTTGTCGGCACCAAGGACAGCTCTCCTATAGCAATGGGCATTGGCGGCTTCGGCGGGGGCGGCGGTGATGCGGGCGATGTCACTGTGGCACGCGGCACTTCAGTCGCGACAGCCGGCACCATCCAGACTGACGGCGTTGGATCGCACGGCATTGAGGCTTCCAGCATCGGCGGCGGCGGCGGTGATGCCGGGATCAATGCTGTAGTAGGTATCAGCAAAACCACCGGCAGTCAGAGCAACGGCGGCACCGGCGATTCAACCGACCGCAAAACGCCGACCAACACGGGGGTCGATGACTCCGTGATTTCAAATTACAACGCCGTTCTGGATGAGCTGGAAGGCAAGGTGAACCCCGCAGATTCATCCGGCAACAAAACCGGTGTTTCAGCTGTAATTGCTATCGGCGGCGATGCCGGAACAGCGGGAGACGGCGGCACTGTGGATATAGATCACTATGGCGATGTCATCACCTTGCAAGACAGCAGCCACGGGATATTCGGTCAGTCCATCGGTGGCGGCGGCGGTAACGCTGCCCTGAACCTTGGCATGACCTACGAGCTGGCTTCGGATGCAACCAACAAAGGCTTTGGCCTGGCCATCGGCGGCGGGACTGGCGAAGGCGGTATTGGTGGCTCGGTCGATGTCCGCAACACAGGTAACATCACCACAAGTGGCGCTGACTCTCATGGTCTGTTCGCCCAGTCTGTCGGCGGCGGCGGCGGCAACGCGGGCTATAACTCTGCCTCCACATCGGTAGATGGCGGCAACGTGAACATTCAGATCGGTCGGACAGGTGGCACCGGTGGAAGCGGTGGCGATGTCTATGCAAGTTCGAACGGCGTCGTTCGCACCTCGGGCAACCGGTCCTACGGCTTCTTCGCACAGTCCATCGGCAACGGCGGTGGCAACTCGTCCTCGACCTCTATCAGCATTGGCACGCCAAAAACCGGCGACAGCAAAGGCAACAAGGCCAGCCTGTCCGTTGGGCTTGAAGGCGGTACCGGAGGCGCGGCGGGCGACGTTACGGCTGCGGTAGCAGGAACTGTGGCCACGGAAGGTTCGGATGCCCACGCCGTGTTTGCTCAGTCCGTTGGCGGCGGCGGTGGCAATGGTGGCAAAGCCAGCAACTCCGCCGGCAAGGGCACGTCCGTCGCGCTTTCCATTGGCGGCACGGGCGGCACCGGTGGTTTAGGCGGCAAAGTCGACGTTTCCAACACGGCACGCGTTGCGACCTTCGGAGACCGGTCGGTTGGCCTGATGGCGCAATCCATCGGTGGCGCGGGTGGCACCGGCGGTATGGTGCAGGCGGGCCAGTCAAACCTCGACACCATCAAAGCCGTCGTTAATCCATCGACAGTTGGCACAACTATTTCGGTCAACATTGGTGGCACAGGTGGCGACGGTATGACGTCGGACACGGTGACTGTCGTTAGCGACGGCATCATCACAACCGAGGGCACGATGTCTCATGGCATTTACGCACAGTCAGTCGGTGGCGGCGGCGGTATGGGTGGTCTGGTTGAAAACCGGATTATCAGCCTGCGCAAAGACATCGGTAACACCGCGACGCTGTCCATTGGTGGCAATGGTGGGACCGGAGCTATGTCTGCAGCTGTTTCTGTCACCAACCGCGACATGATCCAGACGACAGGCGACAAGTCCATTGGCATCTACGCGCAGTCTGTCGGCGGCGGCGGCGGCGATGCGCAACAGGTGCGCAACATCATATTGGGTCGGTCATCGGACGGGGCAACGACAAATGCCATTCTGATCGGTGGCACTGGTGGCACCGGCGGGTCCGGTAGCACGGTGACCGTCGTCAACGAAGCCGACGCCACAATTCGCACGACCGGTAGGGAAAGCCACGGCATCTTTGCGCAATCCATCGGTGGCGGCGGCGGCAACGGTGGCTCCACGATCTCGGTCGACGGGCGCTATGGCGGGGCCGAGGCCAGCACACGGCGGGCCTTGCAATTCGGCCTGGGCGGTTCAGGTGGAACTGGCGGGACCGGCGGCAATGTCTCGGCAACCAATACCGGAACGATTATTACAACTGGTGATGGTGCTCATGGTATCTTTGCGCAGTCCATCGGCGGCGGCGGCGGCAATGGTGGCAGTTCGATCACCGGAACGCTGCGCCTGAAGACGGGCGACAGCAGTTCTCCGACGGCGCAGTTGAACATCGGCGGTTCAGGCGGAAGCGGAAATGTTGCAGGCAACGTGGTCATCACGAACAACGGCGACATCCGGGTCGACGGCGCCGGAGCTTATGGCATCATGGCACAGTCCGTTGGCGGCGGCGGCGGCAATGGCGGACTGGCCGTTGCGATGGATGTCAACGACCTCAAGAACACCATGACCGGCAAGTCCTACTCGAAGATCGCCATTGGCGGATCCGGAGGAGACGGCGCTGATGGCGGCGACGTTACGGTCAACCATACGGGCTCTATCGTCGTGAACGCTGAGAACGGATTTGGCATCTACGCGCAATCCGTCGGCGGTGGCGGCGGCAACGCCGGGTATTCGGTGTCATCCCCGCTGGTCTCGGCGCTTGACTACACGATCTCACAGGCGTTGGGCGCGCGCGAAGGGTCGACCGGCACCGTGGGCACTGTGACTGTCAATTCGACCGGAGACATTCTGGTCAAAGGCGCAGGCAGCGAAGCTGTGTTTGTCCAGTCCGTGAACGGGGGCGGTGGCAATGTCGATACGTCTGTCGATTTCACCGGGTCCACTGCTGGCGCGACCGGCACCGTAATCCACAGCGATATCGCACTGGGGGGCGATGACGTGTCAGGCATGGCCGGCAATCAGGTTATGCAATCGCACAAGGGCAACATTGCCACGACAAGCAATATGTCCACGGCCCTGATGCTGCAGAGTATCGGCGGTGGTGGTGGTACGTCCGCGACCACAGTGGGTATTCAGGACGGCGACGGCATAGATATAACCGCCCGCCTGGGTGCGATAAATACGGACGACGCCAGCGGCGGAAACGTAGATGGCAGTCGGGCTGGTGATGTGGGCACCGATGGCGCCTTCTCGTCTGCAGGTACGACGCAGTCCATTGGCGGTGGCGGCGGTAAGCTGGTTCTGAACAGCGAAAGCGATGGCGGCGCAAGTACCGACCGGAGCGCGTCGGTCATTCTTGGTGCTGATCCCAGCTTCAGAAACGATGGCGGTGACATCAATCTGTCCCTAAACGGCAACGTTTTCACCAGCGGTGATCACGCCTTTGGTCAAAGCGTCCAAAGCATCGGTGCCGGCGGCGGTGAAGCTGTTGTTTCTGGTTTGGAGCGCATCGACGTAACGCTAGGCGCGCAAGATGACTCGACCGGCGACGGTGGAAGCATCGATACTGCCAACACAGGTGATGTGACCACCACTGGTAAAGGCTCGCACGGGTTTGTTCTACAAAGCATTGGTGGTGGAGGCGGCCTTGTATCCACCGACCTCGACGCCAGCCAGGTTTCAGTGAATCTGTCGGCGGCCAATGGTGGAGACGGCGGCGAGATTAAATTCGCGCAGACCGGCAATATCATGTCGACCGGGGAAAATGCGATTGGGGTCGTTGCCCAATCCCTTGGCGGCGGTGGTGGTATCGTTGACTCGGTGTTCCGCGGTTCGGCCGGCGGCGTCGGCTCGGGTGGCGCCATTGAACTGAATGTGGATGGAAACGTCCTCTCGGTTGGCGAAGGGGGCATCGCGGTGTTCGCTCAATCCAAAGGACGCGACGGGGCGGACACAATGGCACTTGGGCTGGACGGCGTTGTCATGGGCGGCACCGGTCAGGTGGACTCGGTGGCTTCGATCATCTTGGACGGTGGCACCAACAATGTTCTGACTTTGTCTGAAAACTCTGTCCTGCTTTCGAGAAACGACCAGCTGTTGAATGCAAGCGACGGCAACGATCAGGTCACGCTTGCGGGCAAGGCGCTTGGGAACCTGGATCTTGGTGCGGGTACGAACGGCCTGACGATTGAGGAAGGTGCAACATTCTATGCACTGGATACGGTCAATCTGGGTGCCGCCGGACAAATGCAGGTGGACGGCAATCTGGTTCTGGGGAGCAATTGGAGCCTTAACGGAACTCTGTCCCCAACGGTTCAGTCAACCAACTTTGCATTCAGCGACAATGTCAGCCAGGTCACGAACGTCACTGGGAGCCTTGCCTTTGGTGCGACAGCAACATCGGTCTTCGACGTGTACTTCCTAACCTCGGGAGCATCCGGCGGTCGTAGCGACCTCATCAATGTTTCAGGGAATGCCACGATGGGCGGGACGCTGACGCCCCAGCTCAACACACTTCAACGCGCCCTGCCCCTGGTCATTATCAATCCTGAAGGAACCGTTTCGGATGCCGGAACGACAATACAGGACACGGTTGTATTGGATTACTCGATTGGCCTGAACGGCTCGACTTCGGACGGCAGTTCGATAGACCTCGTGATTACTCCGGACTATTCGACACCGGGCATGAATGCGAACCAGGCAGCGATCGGCGATTACATCAATCAGATTCTGAACGGACAAGGATCAGCTGCGCAAGGTGAGTTGTTCGCGTTGATCGGCAATATGCAGACAGAGGCCGAAGTTATTAACGCAATCGACAGCTTTACAACTGCGGATTACGCTGCAGATGCGGTGGATGCGTATTATGGCACACGAGTATTTGCCGAAGCTCTGCACAATTGCGAACGCTACACTGAATACCAGTCAGGAGACGATCCGCGCCGCTGCGTCTGGTTCGCGGGCGGCAGGTCCTTCTTTGACCGCGAGCAGACCGGAATTTATGACGAGTTGGATATCAACAACACCAACCTGTCCGCAGGCTTCCGACTGCCGGTCGGCGATGACCTCTACGCCGGATTTGCTTTGGGCCATGATCAGATCAGTCTTCGCAACGGGACACAGTACAACGCGACAGGTGATCGCTATAACCTCGGAGCGTCGCTCACCAAGTATATCGCCTCTTGGGAACTCGCTGCGATGCTCTCTGGTGGGTGGTCGGACTATGACACCGTTCGTTCGGGCGGGATCAGTGGAACCCTGCCAAACGGAACGGTTGTCGACACAATCGGCGTCAGCTCGATCAAGCACAAGATGAACCACCAAAATCTGCGCCTCAGCCTTGCCTACGATTACAGGTTTGCTGGCGGCAAATCCTACCTAAAACCGGAACTTGTATTGGACGCGACGCGCCTAGCCACAGAAAGCAACGGTAAGGCAACCCTGTCCGGCGTGTCGCTTCAGGATAGCAGCGACATGATCTATTCGATGACACCCTCGCTGGAAATCGGGACAGAACAGTATCTCACGTCTACACAGAAACTGCGCGCAAGCCTTCGTGCAGGTGCCATAATCTCGTCTCGTGACACAGTTTCGGTCAGCGCGGGCTTTTCAGGCGCAAGTTCTGCCGATGGCGGGTTTTCGAACACCAGCTTCATCGGCAACAAGCAAGGTCTGGTGTCCGCGGAATTGGGCCTCTACGCTATGGATGACAGCAGTTTCGTAAATCTCAATCTCGATCACATGTTCGGGGATTCCACCGAAAGCCTGCAAGTCAGCCTGGGGATCGGGGTCAAATTCTAATCAATGAGGTACAGCAGCATGAGAACCTGGAAATGCGCCGCGGCGTTGTCGTTTGGATTGATACAACCCGCCCTCGCACAAGAGAGTGCGGCACCGCCCTGGTCCGTCAATTGCAGCAATCTGGGAACAGGCACGGAACTTGTCTGTGAAATGACGCAGAGCATCGTCTTAAGTGAAAATAATCAGAGACTTGCCTCGATCGCATTTGTGAAATCTGCGGGCAATGACGAAACCGAAGCAGTTCTTACCCTGCCCTTCGGTTTGCTTTTCAGCGATGGGTTGACCGCAAAGGTCGATACGTCCGAGGTGGCCAAACTAGAGTTCCTGACCTGCGAAGCGCAAGGCTGTTTCGCCCGTTCTCCGGTATCATCGGATTGGATAGCGTCCATGCGCGCCGGCAAGCAGTTGACGATCGAGGCCAGAAACACCAACGAAGAACCGATATCCTTTGGCTTCGATCTGACCGGGTTCACTCAGGTGTCGGATCTTCTGCCGTAAGAGGCTGACGATAGCAGAAACCTTACCCTTTCCCGCAGACTGCCAAGTGCTAGTGGGATGCAACTTCCGTCTAAAGGCGCGCTGCTCGAAACCGAGTGAAAGCGCCACTAAACTAATTGGCAGGCACGGTGCGGGCTTGGGCCTCAAGTCCGCGCCATAATCTTGCGATTGCTGCACAAGACTTACAGTTTACAGACACGTCGATCCGTTTTTACTATCAAATTGCTTTATTCCAATATTTACAATCATGGGTGGCAATCGATGTCAGAGACTCTGAATTTACACAAGTTCGAAAATCTAAGCCCGTTTCAGATCAAAGATGAGCTAATTAAACTGGCAAAGAAAGAGTCGCGCGCCACGACGTTGCCTTATCTGAACGCCGGGCGTGGTAACCCCAACTGGATTGCCACTAAGGCGCGAGAAGCGTTCTTCCTGCTGGGCCAGTTCGCAATGACCGAGGCTCAACGTCACCGAAATGAACCTCAGGTGGGTTTGGCGGGCATGCCACAAGGTCCGGGGTGTTACGACCGGCTCAAGGCGTATTGCGCAGCTTCTGAAAAACAAAGCACGCCCCCCGGCGCCGAGGCGCTCGCGGCTGCTGTAGATTTCGCAATACAGAAGTTCAATTTCGATCCCGATACATTTGTTCTTGAGCTGACCGATGGGATTGTCGGCGACCACTATCCGATGCCAGACCGCTGCCTCGTGCATAACGAAACGATTGTCCACGAGTACCTGATGTGGGCAATGTGCGCGGGGCATCGACCAAATGCCAAATTTGACCTCTTTCCCGTCGAAGGCGGAACGGCGGCAATGTGTTATATCTTCAAGTCACTCAAGAACCAAAGGCTGTTGAATGCCGGTGACACAATTGCATTGGGCACGCCGATCTTCACGCCTTACCTTGAGATGCCAGTGCTCGAAGACTATTCCCTGAACGTCGTGGATGTCTCTTCAAAAGAAGAAGATCACTTTCAATTGACGGACAAAGATCTGGAAACTCTCGCGGACCCTAAGGTCAAAGCGCTGTTTCTGGTTAATCCTGGCAATCCGTCGGCGGTCGCCATCAGCCCGGAAGCGCTAAAGAGGTTGGTTGATTTTGTCAAAACGCGCCGCCCGGATCTGATTATCCTCACGGATGACGTCTACGGAACTTTCGTTCCGAATTTCGAGTCTGTGATGGGCCACCTGCCAGAAAACACTATTGGAGTTTATTCCTACTCCAAATACTTCGGATGCACCGGATGGAGGCTGGGAACGATCGTGATCGCCCAGAACAACATCTTCGACAAGATGATTGCCGAAGCGCCTGCTGAAACAAAGGCAATAGTCGAAGCTCGCTATGAGACTTTGTCGCCAAATCCATCAGAAATGAAATTCATCGACAGAATTGTGGCTGACAGCAGGGACGTTGCGCTTAATCACACTGCTGGCCTCTCATTGCCGCAGCAAGTCATGATGACCTTGTTTTCGTTGGTAGAAATGATGGATGAGGACAAGGCATATCAAGCGTTCTGCCGCAGTATTCTGGATCATCGCTTTACCGAACTCGTTGAAGGATTGGGCATTGAGGTTCCCGATAACCCGTATTTCGACAAGTACTACGGGATAATTGATTTTGAGTTCTGGCTTCGCAAATACGTCGGTGAAGAGGTCGTGGAATGGATCAAGGAAAACGTCCACCCGCTCGACATCTCTTTCAAGCTTGCACAGGATCACGGGATCGTCTTGCTGAACGGCTCAGGTTTTGACGCGCCAAACTGGTCGGCACGAGTATCCTTTGCGAACCTGGATGACAGCGCGTACCGACAAATCGGGCGGGCTGTACGGGCAGTCGCTATCGGTTACGTGCAAGCCTACCGCGCTTCAAAAGGTGTGCCGATACACGGTTAGAACAGCGCGCTTAAACAGAAAGCTTGCATGAGGTTAGCCGGAATGGTTAACGGGCGTCTTCTGGCCGATATATTGGTCGGCCAGACAGGTGCGGAGGTGCTCTTTGACTAAGTCCTTTTAATTCTTGTCTTATGCGGATTTAAAAACTCAAGGGAACGAAGGCGACAACCAGCGGCCCCCACAAAGTCAGAAAGATATTCGCGACGGCATAGGTCATTGTAAACGCCGGTGTCGGCGTCGAATTGCCCGCCTTTTCCAGCAATGTCGCGAACCCCGGATTACCTGATCGAGACCCCGTCACGACCGCGCAGGCTTCGATCGGGTTACGAATGCGCAGTACAAAGAAATTGATCGGAAACTGAACGATCATCGGCATCAGCGTCACCACCACGCCCAAAAGCAAGAGAGTGATCCCGTATTCCTGAATTGCCTGCAGCGCAGGCTGACCGGCATTTAGCCCGACTACACCAACGAAAACGGCCAGGCCAAAACTTTGCAGGAAGTTCGCCGCACCCCGGTTGATCCCCCCAATTTTTGGGCGCCGGATGCGCAGGTACCCAATAATAAGGCCCGTAACAAGACAACCAAGACCTGACCCAAGCGCCACCTTCGTTCCGGCAATTACAAAGCTGATTTCACCGATCAGATAACCAACAGCGACCCCGATACCAAGTGCAATGAAATTTGTCACCGACGCCGAAGGCGGGACGTAGCCGGCAGCCTTTGCGACGCGATCCAGGTCCTTTTTGTGTCCAACTATACTAACTTCGTCCCCAGCGTGGATTTCGGTATTGCGTAGCACAGGAACATCGTGACCCATGCGGGTGATCTTGGTGATGTGAAACCCTCGTCTTTGATCCGGGGTAAGCGCAGCGCGCAATTCCGCAAGAGTTTTACCAGCCAACTTATGATTGGTAATGACGACATTCCGCCTTTCTTCCACGATGATAAGTTCAGGTGGATATTCTCCGACCTCAGCGCCTGCAGCCTCTTCAAACCGGGTCAAAGCGGTGATGAGACCTGAAACCACGATCACGTCGCCTGCATCAAGCGCTGTATCGGGCTTTGGATCAAAGGGCGCCCCATCGCGTAAGATCCGCTCGACCAAAATATCGCTATCAAAGTCGGATTCGATTGCCTTCACAGACTGACCAACGATCTTTGCCCCGTCCTGGATGTGATAAGCGCGCGCCTCGAAACGGCTCATGGGAATAAACTCGCCTTCATCCAGCGTGCGGCCACCACCGCTCAGCTTCTGCGCGAGTTTGATCGCCTCCTGCCGCAAGTCCCAGCGCATCAGAATAGGAATAACGCTGACCGCCAAAATCGGGCCGATCGACCCGAAGATATAAGTCACCGAATACCCAACGGCGATATTCGTTTTGAGTTTTTCTGCCTCTTCCGTCGCAAGCCCAAGAAGGTCGATTGCATTGCCGGCGGTTCCGATAATTGCGGATTGCGTTAATCCGCCGGCCGCCAAACCCGCTGCCAACCCTTTGTCCAGCCCCGCCCAAGTGGCAACGACAACGACGAAGAAAAGGCCCCAGAGTGTCATCATAAACGCCGCAAAGAGCTTAGTCAGAGCGGTACGGTTCAGCGCCGCAAAAAACTGCGGTCCGCCATTGTATCCAACCATAAAAATAAACAATGAGAAGAAGACATTCTGAACATCGGGACTGAGGTTTATACCGCCTATCTGGCCCACGAGAACTGCAACAATCAGAGTTCCTGCAATCCCGCCCAGTTCGAATTTGCCAACTTTGAATTTGCCCACGCCGTATCCAAGGCCCAGGCACAAAAAAAGCGCCATAATCGGAAACGAACGAAGCTGGTCCGCAATTACTTCCATAGATACAACCTCAATCGTAGGCTCGATACTATCTTCAACCGACGAGGCAAATCAGATCGTTGCTGATATTCACCCATCTAAATTATTGCGCCGGGTCGAAAACAGGTAAACACCGACAATGGTTTCGGTCAATCTATTGCTTTCTTTGGAACTAATCTTTGATCCTAAAGCAAGTCTACTGACACCTTTTGTGGATGGTCGAGCCGAAAACTGGTCAAGGCAAGTTCCACATTGACCCTCGGTAGTTGATCTCTACTCGCTCGGAAGTTTTAAAATAGAGATCCCTCGTCATCTGCAGAAGGAGTACCAACCGCCAGCCATGTACTAAAGGATAGCTGTTCTGTCGCGCAGAACTGAAAATCGGGACCGACCCGCAGATGCCTTTTACGCCAGTTCTTTCCGCATGTAGTCGTGAAAAAGCTCTGCGAACCGTTGCGTGGCGGTCGATCTGTACTGAGTTGGGGGGTAGACCGAGTAGATCCCTCCGGACGGAAGTGACCAATCTGGCAGAAGCTGGATCAGTGATTTATCCGCTAGTTCCTTGCGCACGTAGAAATCCGGCAGGATCGAGATACCGGCCCCCTCAATCGTCATGGCTTTGATGGCTGGAGTCACATCGGCGGACAGGGCAGGCGCCATCTCAATATCTGCGGTCTCGCCTGACGGGGCCGAAAAGCGCCAGCGCAGCGGGTTGGACAAAGCCTGATGCTCGATAAACGGAATCTCAGTCAATTCTGCTGGCGACTTTAGCTCTCCCATTTCTCTGGCCAAACTGGCAGAGGCCACGACGATTTGCCGAAATCCGGCCAGTTTACGCGCGATGTTTGCTGAATCGGCCAACCACCCAACCCGATAGGCTATGTCAAATCGGGCTTCGACGGGGTCCATGCGCGTGTCACTCAACGTCAGATCTATTTTGACTGCCGGGTAAGCTCTCCGAAAACTCGCCACCACCGGAGCGACATATTCAGAGCCCAAATCAAGTGGTGCCGTGATGCGCAACGTCCCGGACGGTTCTGCGCTGCCACGACGTACCATAGCATAAGCCTCTTCCGCCTGGGCTACGGACGCCTGCGCGGCAGAGTAGAACGATTGGCCAATTTCGGTCAGGTTCAGATGGCGCGAATTCCGGACGACCAAAGTTGCCCCCAACTCTTCTTCGAGCAATTGCAATTGCTTGCTGACAACCGCCTTGCTCACACGCATGCGATCTGCTGCGGCCGTAATGGTTCCCGCCTCGGCTATGGAGACAAAGTACTCCAAACGGTTCAGATTTGATTTTGCCATCTTTTGTCATCTTTTCATTGACGCTAAGTATTCATAATACGCATTTAGATGACTTCATCGACTCCTTATTTGTGGCTCACCAGGTAACCGCGACAGCATTGAAAGGTTGCCGCCTGACAAAGGAGATGAAGATGAAGTCAATCCTGACCACGACCGCCGCCATGTTGCTTTCAACAGCTGCATTGGCTGCAGACCTGAACATCACCCATTTCACCCCCAACGAGGGCAGCCTATTTCCGGTTTCTTCGAACGTGATTGAGGGGCCGAATGAAGTACTGTTGGTCGACGCTCAGTTCGAAAAGGATGATGCCGAACAACTGGTGGAGATGATCCAGGCCACTGGTAAACCACTCACAACCGTGTTCATCAGCCACAAAGACCCTGATTTCTATTTCGGGCTGGACACGATCCGCACGGCTTACCCCGATGTCAAAATCGTCGCCACACCCGAAACGGTGAGGGGAATCGAGAAGACGATCCAGCTCAAATATGACTTCTGGGGACCTATCCTCGAGGCCAATGCGCCTTCAGAGCTGATCGTACCGGACGTGCTGGAAGGAGACAGCCTGACTGTGGATGGTGAAACCATTCAAGTGATCGGCCTGGATGGTCACGATCCTGCGCACACATTCCTTTGGGCACCGTCTGAAAAAACCGTTCTTGGCGGCGTGGTTCTCTATGAATACGTTCATGTTTGGCTTGCAGACAACCAAACGCCCCAAAGCCGCGATAGCTGGCGTATGACGTTGGATCAGATCACCGCTCTCAACCCCGAGCGCATCATCCCGGGTCATGTCGCTGGCAAAAGTGCCGAGGATGCCAGCATCATCGATTTCACCAAGGATTATGTTGCGGCATTCGAAGCCGCTGCGGAAAAGGCGGAAAACTCGGTCGAGCTGGTTGCTGCGATGCAAGAAGCCTATCCCGACTTCAAAAACGTTGGTGACCTGGAACTCAGCGCGCAGGTTATCACGGGCGAACGCTCCTGGCCTTGAATGCAGGACCTCACAAATAACCAGCATATGATCTGAAGGATTCCAAACCGGTAATTGGTTTGGAATTGAGGCTGGCCCCCTGCGGCGGTGGCCAGCCCCTATGCATGCTCGCAGCTTTACTCTTGGATTTCCTGAACCTTCATTACCAACTCATTCCAGTTGCGCTGGTTTTCTATGTCATGCTGCAACCCTTGTTCATCTGCGATAGTAAATCGCTTGATGGCCGGGGTTTTGCTTGTGGCCTGATAAAGCCAATAAGCTTCGGCTTTGAGGGCTTCATCGATGGGTTTATCGATGGACTCGTAAACCATCTGTTTGCACGCGTTGATCGACTCTGCCGGGAACTGTGCGATGCGTTCTGCCAGCGCGCTGACATAAGGGCCGATTTCATCCGGTTCGAGCGCCTTGTTGATCGTACCAAATCGCTCTGCATCGTCGGCGTCATAATCCTGCGCACTCAGAATGATCTCTAACGCGCGACCGAGACCGGTTTGACGCGCCATGCGTGACGCTCCGCCACCGCAGGGTAGGATACCCATGCCGACTTCCATCTGCATGAACTTGTACTTGCCGCGCGCCGCAAAGCGCATATCAAGGGCCAGCGCCAACTCGTGCCCGCCGCCCCGCGCATAGCCCTCCAGTTTGGCAATAGTTGCCTGAGGCACCTTGCTGACGCGTTCGCAGACCGATTGCAGGTCGAGCAACTGAGCGTCTTCGCGTGACACGGCCTCGACTGACATATCCTTGAGCAGTTCCGTGTCGTAGTGACAAACCCAAACCTCGGGATTGGCAGATTGGAAGATCACCACCTTTGTGTTGCGATCACGCTCTAACCGCATGGCAAGACTGTTGAGGTCAGCCAACATCTGCTGCCCCTGCACGTTTACCGAGCCAAAATCAAAGGTCACCGTCGCAATGGCGTTTTCGACTTTAACATCGAATGTATGGAAGTTTTCATATTTCATCAGGCAGTCCTTTCTTGATCCCCTGCATCACAGATGAGGGGGTGGGTTAATCCGGTTAGGTTGGGTGGACGTTGTTAACTGTGCTGGCGCACCAAGGCTTTGATCATATCCATGACGTCCGCCGCATGCGTAACGTCCAACGCAGCGCCGTGCGGGTGTGCGAATGCGCCGCTGTCATTGTCAAAGTATGCGCCGGATGCGTCAGCAAAGCGCGAGCCAAGCGCAGCGTCGATCAGGATATCGGCGCCGATGCTCAGGTCATTACCTGCGACGCCAAATCCTTCTTTCACCATCTTCGATGCCAGCAGCGAACCGGGATTGACGGCGATCATCGCAGGTCCATTTGGCAAGGCCTTGGTCCACTCGCGGGTCCAGATGGTGATGGCGAGTTTGCTTTGCGCATACGCGTCCATATCCGAAAGGCGTGTTGTTCCCTGCAAGGCCTCCAGTTTCACCGGTGCCTGCGCGGCCGAAGACAGATTCACCACGCGACCGTCTTCGGGCATAATCGGCAAAAGCAGCTCGGTCAGCAGATACGGCGCAAGCGTGTTGACGACAAAACGGATGTCCATCCCGTTATCCAGCACGGTCTGGGGGGCTTTCAACACACCCGCATTGTTGATCAGCACGTCCAGCCTGTCGTGCTTATTGCGGATCGCATCAGCCAGGCCTTCCACCGCTTTCATGTCGGACAAGTCCGCGATGTACCCTTCGACCGAACCGCCGATCTGAGCAGCAGCGGCCTCCACCTTGGCGGCACTGCGACCATGGATCAGAACGCGGTGCCCGTCAGCGGCAAGTTTCCGGGCAGTGAGCAGTCCAATCCCGTCTGTTGAGCCCGTGATAAGAATAGTCTTGGTCATGTGATCCGTCCTTTAGACAAAGTCGGGCAGCAGATTGTCTGCCAGCCGTTTGAGCGTGTCGCCAACAGGCGCGTGATTGAACCGCAGATTGAGTGCTACGTGGTTGATTCCCTGCGCCTCGATCTCTTGCAGGTAGCGGCGCAGGAAGACCGCACCAGACTGAAAGCCGAGATGTATAGGCCGCGCGGGCGCTGTCGGGTCATCAAGAAGATCGATATATAGCGACTGCATCACCGGTTTGTTGGCCTGCCCCGCAGCAGTTAATCGAGCTCGGTAGTCTGCTATCACCCGACCTTGCGACCCGGCATCGCGCGGGTACGTGATCCACCCGTCTCCGTTCTGGGCCACCCAATCTGGGGATTGCTGACTGCTGCCGGTAATCAGCATTGGCAGGCGCTTTCCGGCGGGCTTCGGCAGCATATCGATATGCCCGTTCAGTTGACCGTGTGCGCATTCGTGGCGGGGGAATGGCGTGCCAACAGCCCGGATATAGTCGAAGCTATCGCGAAAGCGTGCGCCACGATCCGGATAGGTTTGAGCCATCGCCGGATACTCCTCGGGTCGGTCGCCGGAAGCCACGCCGAAAATCGTACGCCCGCAGGACAAGACATCGGCAGTGGCAGCCGCCTTTGCGACATGGGCCGGATGGCGCAAGGGCAGAATGATGCTGGCCGTACCAAGCGCGATCCGATCCGTCACCGCCCCCAACGAACCGAGGTAAACGAATGGGTCAAACATCTGACCGGCATCACCAAAACTCGGGACGTTAAAGGGCACGTCTCGCAGCCAAAGAGCGGAAAACCCCAGTTGCTCGGCCAGTTTTGCCATTTCGATATGGTCGCGCATCGTCGGTTCGGCCCCGACCGCGTACGCCTCGAGCGGCAACACCAAACCAATGCTCAACCGACCGGGACGGAACACGTTATTGTAGGCCGTGTTGATTTGAGCAAAGGCGTTGCCTTCAGTCTTGTCCAACATCGTCTCTCTCCTTCAGTACCGTACCAAAGTGCGGCTTTCGATACTCTTGCGGATGGTTGTGACCTCCGGGTCTTCGACCATATCCAGTGCGCTATGTGCGATCGACGGCAGCCCTTGATTGTCGTAGATATTGAAAAACGCCACCTCTTCCGGCGTCATCCTGGACCGGTAAAGCCATTCATGGCTCGGGTTGCCCACAAGGCCCATGATTTGGCCCTGCCGATCCGGATAGTTCAGGTCAAGCAGGATCCAGTCTGCAGGATCAATGCTCGACGGCCGGACAAAGCCAAGGGGAGCGCTGTTGACCGGTTGCGCGATGGGCCGCCAGACATTGATGAAGGCGTAATGCCCCTTGCTCCACTCCGCCGCCTTTTCGACCCCTAGCAGATCGACCAGACGCTGCTTAGCTCCTTCTTCGCTATAGTCGCTATGCACGTTGCGCGCTGGTTTACGAATTGCATCCGGATCATCAACGCGAACCGTATGGTCAAAGATCAAAACTTCTCGCGCACCCAGCCTGTTTGTCAAAAGCTGCTTCAACTCATGGTCATAGGTGGCGTGCCATGCATCACCTGCAAAATCCTGTACCGCACTAGACGCGGTAGCGAACTCTACGGCGTCCTGCATAAAACACACTGCGTCCGACGTTGAACGCGTGTCGCTCAGCGCAACCTGCGTGGGTTCAAGTTCGGGCGAAACAAGGTTCCCAGCGATGCCGCCTGCATCAAGATGAAATGCTTGCCGTTCGTTCTTGTGGACGTGGTAATTGACTGTGGCGGTGCGTGCCATTCCAGCAATCTCCTGCGATCTGTGCCTATTGTTGATCACAGATATGTCTTATAGATATTTGCGAATAAACAGTGCATTTCAGTATTCAAAATTCGGGAAACGCAGATAATGAGCATGGGCACTGACGGGTTACGCCTGTTTGTTCTGGCCGCAGAGTTACTGAATATCAGCGCCGCCGGGCGGCAGTTGGGGATGGGACCGGCCGTGTCCAGCGCAAAGCTCGCCAAGCTGGAACACAGCATTGGCGCGGAACTCTTGCACCGCACTACACGCAAGGTTTCCCTATCTGTCGAAGGCGAAGACTTCCTGCCCTTCGCGCGCGAGATCCTTGCCCAAGAGGACGCAGCCATGGCGGCGCTTGGCAAGGGTAAGACCAATATCACGGGGACCTTGCGGTTTGCGGCCCCCAGCACCTTTGCGCAGCTCTACATCACGCCAATCCTTCCGAAATTCCTTAACCAACACCCGGATCTTACGCTGGATCTCCGCCTTTCCGATGTTCAGGTTGATCTGATCGAAGGCAGCTATGATCTGGCACTGCGCAACGCTCCGTTGCTGGATACCAGCCTAAAGGGGCGCAAACTGGCGGATGACACGCGGTTCTTGTGTGCCGCGCCCGCCTACCTTGATGCATATGGCTTTCCCGAAACACCCGCGGACCTCAACCACCACAAGCTTATCGCTTTTCGCCATCTTGGCCCGCGGCCACTCAAAAACGCAAAAGGCGATACTCTGGCGTTCGATCCCGGAGCAGCGCGCAGCCAGCTGATCCTGGACGACGGGCTAAGTCAGAAGCGCGCGACGCTAGCCGGTCTGGGCATTTCGATAAACGCGCTGTGGAGCGTACACGAAGAATTGGCCTCGGGGCGACTTATTCGAGTCCTGCCTGATTACGAAGGTGCCGAAGAAAATGTGCTATGGCTCATCTACCCCAAGTCCAACGTACTTTCACCCAAGGTGCGGGTGTTCATGGACTTCCTGCTCACCGAAATCGGAAGGGCACCGCCATGGCTGACCTAGATCAGGGGTTGATCTCGTTATTGAAGACAGACAGCCGTACATAGGCTCAACGAACGCGCGACTTCGGGCGCTTGCCGCCCGCGTTCAGTCAAGCTCGCCGTTTTCCGACATCAGGATAGCCAGCGGTCGAGTGGATTGGATTTGCGACAATATGATCATTACGACGGCCGTCAGTGGTATTGCGAGGATCGTACCGGCCAGACCCCACATAGCGGTCCAGATCGTCAACGAAAACAAAACCATGAACCCGCTTAGATTGACCGAGTTTCCAACCAGCCGGGGTTCGAGGTAATTGCCGACAAAAAGCTGTGCCGCCATCAGCGCGATGAAGGCCACGCCAGCGTGCCAGAGACCACTGAATTGCACGAGGCTCAACATCACGGGGAACAAAACACCCATAATCGAGCCCAAATAGGGTATGTAGTTCAAAAGGCCGATCAATATGGCCCAAAACAACGCAAACTCGATCCCCAAAAGCAGCATGATCGCAAATGAGATCGCCGCCAGAATAACATTGATCAAAGTCTTTGCGCTCAGGTAGCTGCCGATTTTCTGATTGATCTGCGCGACGATTTTCAGCGACCGGTCCGCGGATTCAGCATCGCCAAGCGCCTTTTGCAATTTTACGGGCATGCCGTTCAGGTCAGTGAGGATGAAAACGATGTAAAGGATCGTCATCATCAGAACCGTGCCGAAACCCTGCACGGTGGAAAGTGTTCCTTGCAAAAAGCCCAGGACATCAAACTTACCGGAAAGGGTTTGCTCGATTGAGGACCAGTCCGGCAGCTTTTTCACGCCCAACATGCTCATAACCGACTCGATCAGCGCGTTCAGGTTGGTTTGATAGCGTGGGATGTTGGCAGCCACGGCTTGCGCATTTGACTCAATGAGCACACCCATCAGAACCAGAAGCAAAAAAATCACGAGAAGTGCGAGCAAACGACGGGCCCGGCGCGGCATCCCGCGCAATCCCGGCACCCGCCCGATTGTTGAAGCAGTCGAGTCCAGAATATAAATCCCGATTATGCCCAAAAGCACAGGCAGAAGGATGCTTTTACCCAGCACCAGCAGCCAGCCAATGGCGACAGCAACGATCAGGCCAGACGCCAGTTTTGTTACATTAAACTGAAGCATGTCTTTGTTTTCGGTCCGTTCTGTTACCTCTTTTCTGCCGGGACCAACCTTCATATTCAACTGTTAATCAGTTTTCCGCCACACCTTCTGCCCGGTATCGGCTGCCAGGTGCAGGGGGTTTTTCGCAACCACCGGCAAAACACTGCGCGATTGACATCCACTCTCTGGCAACCGGTCCTTCCACATTTAGCGATGTATCCGCAATGTTACGGGTTTGGGCCGAGACCTGTGCAAATTCCACGGCCGAGCCCGTGATCCGGTTGTCACCCGGTTCACCGAATTCCCACAGTGCCCCTGACGGGGCAGTCAGTTCCAGTCGCGGCATGGTCTCGGGTATGGGCTTGCCGTTTACCTGATAGGCCCATCCAAAGGTGTTCACGCCCAGAACGACGATGTTTTTGACCCGATCCTGTTCGACGCGCTCACGACCAAGTATGTCGAAGACCTCTTGCCCGTGTGCCCAAGTCTCCATCTGGCGGGCCGTGATTGATGAGCGCACGGACATGTCCGGCCCGGCCCATTTCACGCGATGCTTTGGATCAAAGTCAGCCCAACGGGTGCCAATATCCTTATAGAGTTCCCTCCACGCGTCGCGAAGTTCGTTCCCGCGCAGAGAAATCGCCTCGTTTTCCGCAGGCCGCAGACCTTCGGATTTGGCCTTGGCAAACAAGGCTCCGATCCGGGCCGTAAACGCGTCAGGGTCCTGAAGTGACAGATCCGCCATCTGGTTCCAGTAGTGCAGATGAATAAGCACGTCGTTCAGCGTCCACCCTTTGAACTGGGTTACAGTTTCCCATTTGTCGGATGTGACATCCGCCAGTACGGCATGCAAAGCGTCGCTTTCTGCCAGAAAATCCGTTGCCTGTTGCACCGCTCAGTCCTCTAATGTTGTATTCAGCCGTTCTACAGCGGCCAGATAGTCTTGCTTGAACTCCCAAACCACCGCCGTGGCTGAGCTTGCCTGGTTCATCAAACCGACGCCCTGCCCGACCCAGTATGCCGAAAGTTCGTCAGCTCCTTCATGAATGAACTGCGCCGGCTTTTCGGCCTTGCGCAATGCTGGCTCGGACACCAGCGATAGATAGTGTATCACCAACGGGTCTGGCCCATTGGCTTCCCACGCTTCGGTCCAAGCGGACTTAAGCCGTCGGGAGTGTTTGCCTGCGCGCGACACCGGGGCGAGCACATCGCGGCAATGGCTGAATGCAAACAGTGGAAACTCGATGCCAAGCTGACGGCGCAGATCCGAACTCATCTACGTTTCCTCAATCTCGATCATGACGTCGCCCAAGGTCAGTTGCTGCCCTTCCCCGACATGAACAGCGGTGATCACACCGGTTACGGGTGCTGTGATCTGATGCTGCATCTTCATTGCTTCAAGAACGGCCAGACGGTCGCCTTTGGCGACGTTTTGGCCGAGTTCGGCCGCTACTTCGATCAGAAGGCCAGGCATGGGGGCAGTAACGCGACCGCCGGCAGCAGTTGTTTCATCCTGCGCGCCGGGGCGCAGGCGACGAAACGCCAATCGCTCGGAACCGATTGCTATCTGTGCAGTATCGCGTGTCAGACGGGTCATAGCATCCACAGTCTGATCGTTGATACGGGCGCGAACATTCCCATTGGCGTTGCTGACGAAAGTGATGTCGAATTTGGCGTCCTCAATCCAGACGGCCCACCCATCCGGTCGCGCCTGGGCACGCGCGTGTATCTCCGCCTCGCCATAGGCCAGCGTTGCACTGGACGGCAAAAGGGCTGCGCTGGACCAACCGAGTTGATCGGACGACACATACCCAGCCGCAGCCTTGGCCCGCGCTTGATCGGCGTCGAGCATCAAAGCCAGTGCCAATGCGGCGTCACGCCCCGTGACCTGATATGCGGGAAACCCATCAGGATATGCCCGGTCGAGAAATGTGGTCGTTGCATCGCCTTGGATAAAGGCATCTTGACCCAACACGTCAGTCAGAAAGGCCGAGTTGGTCATCGTGCCCAGCAATACAGTTTCCTTAACCGCCTTGATCAGCCGTGCCCTTGCGGTATCGCGGGTAGGACCATGCGCAATGATCTTGGCGAGCATGGGGTCGTAGAACGGAGACACCTCCTGCCCGGGCTGAATACCCGCATCAACGCGCACTCCGGGGCCGGTCGCCGGTTTCCAGACATCAACGGGACCGGTTGCAGGCAAGTATCCGTTCGACGGGTCCTCGGCATAAAGGCGCACCTCGATGGCATGGCCGTTCAGGGTTATTTCCTCTTGTGTAATCGACAGCGTTTCGCCCTGTGCGACAGCAATCTGCAACGCCACAAGATCAAGGCCCGTGACCATTTCCGTTACCGGATGTTCAACCTGAAGGCGGGTATTCATTTCAAGGAAGTAGAAGGCCCCTGACGGTTCCAACAGAAACTCGACCGTTCCTGCCCCGCGATAGTTGACGGCACGGGCAGCGTCGATTGCGACAGCCCCCATCTTCGCGCGCAGCTCAGACGTTATTCCGGGGCTCGGCGCCTCCTCGACAACTTTCTGGTAGCGACGCTGGACTGAACAGTCCCTCTCACCGAGATGGACCACATTGCCATGCGTGTCCGCAAAGATCTGCAGTTCGACGTGGCGGGCCTCGGTGATCGCTTTTTCAAGGATCAGCGCACCAGAGCCAAACGCGTTCTCTGCCTCGGATCGAGCCAGCGCGATTGCCTCGGGCAAGGAGCCCGCGTCCGGTACCAGACGCATACCACGCCCGCCTCCGCCCGCCGCCGCCTTAACCATGATGGGAAAGCCGATTTTTTCTGCGGCCTTGATCAAAGCAGTTTCGGATTGATCGTCACCCTCATACCCCGGAACGCAAGGCACGCCTGCGCAGATCATCAGGCGTTTGGCATCAGATTTGTCACCCATTAAACGGATCGCTTCGGCATCAGGCCCGACGAATGTCAGGCCCGCATCCTCAACCGCTGCGGCAAACTCCGCGTTCTCGGAAAGGAACCCATATCCCGGATGGATCGCCCCTGCCCCGGTTTTCTGGGCGGCGGCTATGATCCTGTCCCCGTTCAAATAGCTGTCACGAACCGGTCCCTCACCTACCCAGACCGCCTCGTCCGCCAGGCTCACATGCGGCGCATTTGCGTCTGCAGTCGTGTAAACGGCAACCGTTCGAAGCCCCAGCGATTGGGCCGTTCGAAGGATGCGCACGGCGATTTCCCCGCGATTGGCGACCAGAAGTGTATCGAATGCCATTGCTCAACCCCCTGCCCATTTGGGTTTTCGTTTTTCAAAGAAGGCTGAGATCCCCTCGTGCGCCTCATCTGAAAGCATTCGCTCCGCAAAGCTTTCAGCCGCCACCTTCCGCTGTTGATCTCGTGACTGGAATGGCATCTCGACCAATTGTCTTTTTATCGCCGCCATGGCTTGTGGAGCCGCCGCCTGAACCATGTCCTGAGTTTCACCCAGCGCTTCGCCCATGTCTTCACCTGCCACAACCTGATCCACCAAACCAAGTCGCTCCGCCTCGTGGGCATCAATCGTGGCGCCGGTTAACATCAATCGCCGTGCGGCAGGCATACCGATCCGGGCGACCACGAAGGGTGCGATCTGAGCAGGGGTAAGGCCAATGCGTGCCTCGGATAGGCTGAAATGAGTATCATCAGCGGCGATGACCAAATCCCCGGTACAAGCCAACCCAAATCCACCTGCCATTGCAGCACCTTCGACGGCCATAACTGTGAATTGCGGTAACGCGGCCACAGCGTCGAAAAGATCGGCCGCCCGTAGGCTTTGGCGGATGATGTCCTCGCGTGAAAGGTCGCCCTCGAAACTGGCCCTAAAGGCCTTCAAATCGCCGCCGGCGCAAAAAATGCCCCCGCGACCGCGAATTGTTACGCCCTGAACAGGCGCAGTTTGCAGGGCAGCACACAGTTCAATCAGCGCCTCAACCCGCTCGGTGGTCAAGGGGTTTCGCCGGTCTGGATCGTTGAACCAGACCGTCAACCACCTGCTGTCCTGTTCGAGATCGAGGTGAGGAGAGTTTGGCAGCATGATCAGAACCTGTGGACGCCGTACACGCTGGGTTTGACTGTTCGCGCCCGCCCTTCAAGGCAGGTTTCCAGACAAAAGCCCAGCACGCGCCGCGTGTCACGCGGATCGATGACGCCGTGGTCGATGCACCGGCCCGAGGTATAGAACGCGCTCTCTTGTTTGTTGAAATGCGCCGTGATCGCCGCCTTTTGTGCTGCCAGCTTGCTCTCGTCAGGTTCGATCCCTTTACGCTGGAAGCCGGTTCGGGCGACCATTTCCATTGTTCCCGCCGCCTGTTCGCCCCCCATCACACCAGTCGCGGCGTTCGGCCATGCGAACAAGAAATCCGGGTCGTAGGCATAGCCGCACATCCCATAGTTGCCCGCCCCGAAACTGGCACCGATATAGAGCGTGATCTTGGGCACATCGACCGAGGTCACGGCCTGAATCATCTTGGCACCATGCTTGATCATGCCGCCCTGTTCATATTGGGTGCCGACCATGAACCCGGTGATATTGTTCAGGAATATCAGCGGAGTGTCAGACTGACCGCAAAGCTGGATGAATTGGGACGCCTTGTTGGCACCGGCCGGGTCCAACGGGCCATTGTTACCAATAATACCGACAGAAATCCCATTGACTGCCGCCTGCATGCAGACCGTCGCCGGTCCGTATCCCGGCTTGAAATCCTCAAATTCCGACCCATCCACAATACGCGCCACAACTTCCCGAACATCGTAGGGAATTCGGTAGTCAGTCGGAACCACACCCGCGATCTCTTCGGGATCGAGTTTCGGCGGTTGCACCTCTTTGCGGCGGCGCGTTGGTAGGGATTTGTTCCAATCCAGCCGCGCCATCACACCTCGTGCCATTTCAATGCCATGCGCGTCGTCTTCGGCCAGATACTCGACCAGGCCGGACTTTGTGGCGTGCATCTCGGACCCGCCAAGATCGCGATCATTGGCCTTTTCGCCCGTAGCCGCATGGACCAAAGCCGCACCGGCTAAGGCCGCCATCCCGTTTTGCTTTACGCCTACCACGTAGTCGGCGAGCCCCGGCATATACGCCCCACCTGCTGTAGAAGGCCCGTGCAACACAGCGACGTTGGGCAGACCAGCGGCCGAGTGTCGGGCCAGATTGCGGAACAATTTACCGCCATTGGCCCAGAATTCGACCTTGTACTCCATCAGGTTAGCGCCAGCGCTTTCGACCAAATGCACAAATGGCAGGTTTTGTTTCAATGCCATATCCTGCGCGCTCAGGAATGCCACGCCCGACATCTCGACCATTGCCCCGGCTTTGATCCCTGCGTCATCGACGATGATCATGCAGCGCACGCCTGAAATGAACCCAATACCTATAATGAGTGATGCGCCTGGCACCGACTTCTTAGGGTCGTCAATATCAACGCAGTAGCCCGCCAACCCGTGCAGTTGCAAAAACGGCATTCCGGGGTCCAGCAAATGTGCAAGGCGGTCGCGCGGAGTGATTTGACCACGGGCTTCCATCCGCTCGCGCCGTTGTTCCGAGAGGGCGACGGGTCTGGCCTCAAGCGCGCGCATCTCATCGATGAGCGCCAGCATGTCGGCCCGGTTCTTGGCGTAGGATTCAGAGTCGCGGACGACCTTGCTGACGAAACCCATCAGGTATCTCCTTGCTCGGAATTTGCGCTAAGCCGCGCCGGAATTCTGATTGGCGTAGCCAAAAGGATCTGGGCAAAGCTTTTGCCTTGCGCGTCATTGCGCAAAGAGGCGATGCCGCCACCGCCCAGAACGTCGTGCAGAAGGATGTTCATGGAGTGTGTCCCGGGCACGTAGAACCGCTCAACACCCCCGGACAGGTAATCAGAAAATACATCGGCCAGTATGTCGTCCGTCAACGCAGACCAGATAAAGGGCAAATAGGCTGCGTGCCGGGCAATAACGCCCACGTTCACCTTGTCACCTTTGTCACCGGATCGCGCCCACGCCAAATCCTCCAGCGGACGGGTGACCCATTCGGCTGCTTTTTCAACGGTCGGTTCAGGAACATCATGCCTGACTTGCGCCGGTTCCTGCGGCGTCACATCTGGAAGATCGTAAGCAACCACTTGCCCATCCACCGTTAATCTGTAGGTGAGCGTGTCGTTCGGCAACAAAAACGAAAATAGGGCAACAACCGGCGAAGGCTTTGGGCGCCCTCCACCCGTGAAGATGTGTAGGCCCGGAGGCGCCGCCAATGCCGTTCCGGTCATTTCCCGCAGAAACAACCCAACCGCACGGGCGTCGTCGTGTTTCACGGCTGCCTTGAAGGAAATCTCTTCATAATCACCGTCGCCGGGTCGCCCTCCGAACGCCTCGAAGGAGACATCGCGATAGTCCGGAGCGCCCATTTGGTGCAGGAAACTGCGGGCGCGATCCAGTGCAGCTTGGGCAAAAACTTCTGCCTTTTGTCGGGCATCCCGCCCGTTCATCAGAAACGTCATTCCTGCACGATACCCGTCCGCCCATGTGGCTGACACCTTGAGTTGCCCGGTTGGCGCACGACCATTGGCGCCCGCTACGTGCACACGGTCTGGTGCAACCTGCTCTATTGCGACGTGTGAAAAATCACAGATTACATCCGGCAATATATAAGCCTGTGGATCACCAATCTCATAAAGCATTTGCTCGCAGACAGATGCGGGGGTCACGCAGCCAGTCGTACCTTCTGGTTTGGCCATGACCATTGAGCCATCTGCTTTGATCTCGGCAATTGGATACCCGATCCGAGCAATATCGCCTGCCAGATCCCAGTCGGTGAAGTTACCACCAGTCGCCTGGGGACCGCATTCGAGCAAATGGCCTGCCAACGACCCAGCCGCCAGTAGATCATGGTCGTCATGCCCCCAACCGAAATGATGCATGCAAGCCGCCAAAGTCAGCGCGCTGTCCACACATCGCCCTGTGATGACAATGTCGGCCCCGGCCTGCAGTGCGGCCACGATAGGACCGGCTCCGATATAAGCATTTATGGACGCGATTTTTTCAACCGCAGGCATCGGTGCTCCGGAAAACATCTCGGTTCGGTTGGCGAACTCGGATACCCGCGGCAACAAATCGTCGCCTTCAACAACCGCTACCTTCAGGTTCAGACCGAGTTCTGAGATTTTTGTTCGCACGGCTTCGGCGCACGCTGCTGGATTTACGCCCCCCGCATTCGACAAAACTCTAACGCCTTGCTCGGCAATCTGAGGCAAGTTCTGCGCCATGACTTCCGAAACGAAGTCCACCGCATAGCCCATTTGGGGATCTTTCAGACGCGCGCGCGCCATGATCGACATGGTGATTTCTGCCAGGTAGTCATAAACCAGAACATCTAGTCCCGGATCGCGCAGCAATTGCTTAGTGGCGTGAGGGGCATCCCCCCAAAACCCGCTTGCTCCTCCGATCCGCAGAGAATGCGTCACGCTACGTCCCTCCTCCCTGTCGGCCATCCGCACTTTACAGACCGACTGTTCTGTTTTTATGATTTGTCGATCACATCGGTCAACAGTGATCTGCCACTACGACGCCACGGAACATGACGGATACAACAACCAATAAGCAATCGGTGCAGGATCAGCGATCGCGGGATATGCAGGCCAGAATCTGCAACGCTGCGGTCGCTTGCCTGGATCAGCTTGGCTATGCAGAAACTACATTCGCCAAGGTTCAGGCTAAGGCAAACATCTCGCGTGGGGCTATCACCCATCATTTCCCGACCAAGCAGGCGCTGGTCGCCGCGACTGCGATGCGCCTTTTGGGCAACGCGCAGAACCCAATATGGCAGGATACTACGACACCTCGGGTCTATGAGCTGATCATGTCCTCATGGACCGGCATCGTAAACTCCTCGGGCGGGCGAGCCATCGTTGAAATCCTTGTCGCGTGTCGAACCGATGCGGAGTTGTTCGAGCTGCTCGAACAGAGCTTACGGGATTGGGACAAATCCAACCTGAACCTGATCTCCAGCCGCTATATCAGCGTCACCGGTGACCGCGAAGACACCGATCTGCTTTGGAGCATCACCCGAAATTTCTTACGCGGCCTCCTATTGCACGAGAAGTTCGTTTCGTCGCCCGAATACCTCACGCAAATGATGGATCGGTTTGCTCGAATGATGGAAAGCCAGCTTCAGGTTCTTCCCCACGAAAAAGCCGAGATTGAGGAAGTCGAATGACAATGCCATCCCCTTTCATGACCCCCGAGCGCGAAGCATTTCGCCGAGACTTTGGGCGTTTTGTCGATTCCGAAATCAAGCCAAACATTGAACAGTGGGAGGCTAATCGCCGAGTTCCATGGGAATTGCACGCCAAGATCGCCGAATTTGGCGTTTTTGGCTTTGGAATTGACGAAGATTACGGCGGTTTGGGATTCGACAACGCTTTCATGCGACATGATTACAGCGAATTACTGTTCGGGTGCGGGGCGTCCGGGATCGGCGCGGCTGTCGGAGGGCGCACGATTTCAATCAGCCCGATCGCAAAATTCGCCTCGGAAGAGTTCAAAAAAACGGTTCTGCCTGAGATCATCGCAGGACGGATGATGTCGGCCCTTGGCATCACTGAGCCCGGAGCGGGGTCGGATGTTGCCAACATCAAAACCCGCGCCGATTTCAAGGGCGGGAAGTGGATTCTGAATGGTGAAAAAACCTATATCACCGGGGGGATGGATGCCGAGTGGTTTGTGATTGGGGCTCGCACCGGCGGCCCGGGGCTGACCGGGATCTCGCTGTTTTTGGTTCCGTTCGATGCGCCCGGGTTCAGCCGCACACCGCTGGGTGGCAAAATGGGCTGGCATAGTTCGCAGCAGGCGACATTGCATTTCGACGATTGCGAACTTGATGCGGACGCGCTTCTGGGGCCAGAAAACAAAGGCTTTATCGCGATCATGAACAATTTCAATTTTGAACGGCTGGGGCTGACGTCTGCCTCTCTGGGCATGATGAAACTGTGTTACGACAGCGCGCTTGAGTGGGCGCGCGAACGCGAGACCTTTGGAAAACGGCTGATTGAGCACCAGGTTATCGGTCACAAATTTGCGGAAATGTCCGCGCGGATAGACATGAACGAGGCCTATATCGAACGGATTTGCTGGACGATTGAACAGGGCCTGATGCCCGTGGCAGAGCTTGCCAAGGCCAAGGTGCAAGCCACCAAGTCGCTGGAGTTTGTCGCTTCTGAGGCGATGCAGGTTTTTGGCGGTGCGGCTTATATGCTGGGCAACCCCGTTGAGCGGGTCTGGCGCGAGATCAAAATCATGGCGATTGGCGGTGGATCAGAAGAGATCATGCGCGATTTGGCCGTGCGCCAGATGGACCTGACGGGCCAATAGCGGCAGGCCTTACAGATCCGAAGCGCGGTACGCTCGGGGCGTCAGACCGGTCCATCCTCTGAAGGCGCGAATGAAGGAACTGGCCTCGCTAAACCCGGATCGGGCCGCGATGTCCTCGATAGACAGATCGGTTGTTGTCAGCAAACGCACGGCCAGATCCCGCCGAACTTGCTTGCGCAGGTCCGAGTAATCCACCCCTTCCCGCTTTAGGCTGCGACGCAACCTGTGGCTGGGCATGTTCAGACTACGACCGACTTCGTCCATATCTGCAAGCCGCCCTTCCCGTGTCAGGACAGTGTCGATGGCAAGAGCAGCTTCAAGCGCGAGGCCGATAGCTCCATCCATCGGCAGAAAGGCGTCCAGCGGAGTGCGACGGGCATATGCCATGGCCTGTTCTTCCGTGCGCACAAGGGGCAGCTTCATCAGGCTGCGCGGGATTGCAACGCCACTGCTGGACTGCTCGAACCGGATCGGTGCCTGCATGAACATCGCCCGATAGATTGGCGCATGGGCCGGGCTGGGATAGTCAAACCAGACCCGGTTGACCGCCCCTTTGTTTCCGGCCAGCCAGCTGAGCATGCGATTTACGAGCACCATGATCATCTCAACCGCAAGTTCGTTAAGCACGACGCGCCCAGGGATCCGCTCCATTTCGAATATGACGCTCTCGCCCTCTTCTCGGAACCGGTAGCGAAAGGAATTGTCCGCAACGTCCATGAACTGAACCGTTCGGCGATAAGCGTCCCCTAAGGTTTCCGCGTGGCTGGCGTAAGCGGCTAATATTGCGGTGCTTCCAATCCGTTGGGGTCGCTCCTGCAAACCGCCCAGTTCATCATCAAGCGTCAGGGTCACCGTTCGGACCAGTTTGACGAAGTCCGGATGAGACATTGGGCGGGTCGCGTTCTCCAACCCGGCGTGCCGGAGCATGGACGCGGGATCACCTCCACGCCGTGTCACACCCTGCAGAAGATTGACGGCAAAGACCGCCGGGATGAGAACCGCCATGAGCGTCAGATAATGTCTATTTTTTTGTTCCGCCAGATCATTGTTGCGCATTAGCCGCCCTGTCACTCTGCGCCTCAAATCGACTTTGGAGGATCCAATGGCGAACGCCGCCTATATCTACGATGCCATTCGCACCCCACGCTCTCGGGGAAAGGCCAACGGAACGCTGCACGAAGTCAAACCCGTCCAACTGGCCGCCGGACTTTTGCGCGAGATGCAAAGCCGCCACGATCTGGATACCGCACGCGTAGCCGATGTGGTTTTGGGATGTGTTTCCCCGGTTGGCGATCAGGGCAGCGACATCGCGAAGGGTGCCGTACAGGCCGCGCATTGGGACGAGTCGGTGTCTGGTGTCCAATTGGATCGGTTCTGCGGATCGGGGCTTGAGGCGGTCAACACCGCCGCCGCCAAGATCATCGCCGGGCAAGAGGATCTGATGGTTGCAGGGGGCGTTGAGTCAATGAGCCGCGTGCCGATGGGATCATCCGGCGGTGCCATGTATCTGGATCCGGACATGATCATGGATCAACGCGCGGTGCCGCAAGGTATCGGCGCCGATCTGATTGCCACGATAGACGGATACACTCGCGAGGATGTGGACGCCTTCGCAATGGAAAGCCAGCGTCGCGCCGCTCATGCCCGTAACAGCGGCTGGTTCGACAAGTCCGTGGTACCGGTTCGCGACGAAGGTGGCCTGACCATTCTGGAGCGCGATGACTTCATCAAACCCGAGACGGATATGCAAAAGCTCGGCGCGTTGAACCCGTCCTTCGCAGCTATGGGAAGCTATGGCTTTGACGACATGGCATTGTCGAAATACCCAGAGGTGGCGCGCATTAATCACGTGCACACGCCCGGCAACTCTTCGGGTATCGTGGACGGATCCGCAGCGGTTCTGATCGGATCGGAACAGGCAGGTAAAGATCTGGGATTGACGCCGCGCGGACGCATCGTACAGGCGACGATGGTTTCCACTGATCCCGTCATCATGCTGGCCGGTCCCGGGCCGGCTGCCAAGAAATGCCTGGATAAGGCCGGTCTGACCGTGAATGACGTCGACCTCTGGGAAATCAACGAAGCCTTCGCGTCGGTCGCCATGCGCTACATGAAAGATCTGGGCATCGACCACGAGATCACCAATGTCAACGGCGGCTCAATCGCGATGGGCCACCCGCTGGGCGCGACCGGCGCGATGTTGGTTTCGACAATGCTGGACGAACTGGAACGGCGAGATGCCAAGCGCGCCATGCTGTCGCTGTGTATCGGCGGCGGCATGGGCATCTCGACCCTGATCGAGCGCGTGTAAGAAAGGACCAGACCTATGGCATTTGCATATGAAAAAGACGCCAACGGCATCGTTATAGTCACCATGGACATGGACGGTCCAGTGAATGCGATGAACGACGCCTTTTTGCCCCAGTTCCTAGAAGCCGTGGACAGGATCGAAACCGAAGTGGACCTAAAAGGGGTTATCTGGACGTCGGCGAAGGAAACTTTCTTTGCCGGCGGCGACCTGAATATGCTGAAATCCATCGCCCCGGACGGTGTCGAAAAACTGTTCGAAAACGTCGAGGGGACCAAAGCCGTCATGCGGCGTCTCGAGACGCTGCAGGTTCCCGTTGTCGCCGCCATCAACGGCGCAGCGCTTGGCGGTGGGTATGAACTCTGCCTGGCCTGCAATTACCGCATCGCTTCTGAGAACCCGAAAACCAAGATCGGTCTGCCCGAGGTCACACTGGGCCTGCTACCCGGTGGCGGCGGTACGGTACGTCTCACTTGGCTGCTGGGACTGGAGGCAGCCATGCCTTTCCTGCTGGAAGGGCGTCAGGTCTCACCCTCCAAAGCATTGGCTGCGGGGCTAATCCATGAGGTCGTGGCCCCTGACCAACTGCTGGAACGCGCGCGGGAATACATTCTGTCAATTCAGGATGTCCAAACGGCATCAGTGCAGCCGTGGGACACCAAAGATTACAAAATCCCCGGTGGCCCTTCGAATTCGCCCAAAAACGCGCCGCGCATCGCGGGCGCAGCGGCGATGCTGTTCAAAAAGACCAAAGGGTTGATGCCCGCGCCAACTCGGATTTTGGACATTATGACCGAAGCCGCAGGACGCGTCGATTTCGACACCGCGCAGCGCTATGAAAGCCGCCGTTTTGCGTCTCTGGCACCAATGGCACCCACCAAGAACATGATCGAAACTTTGTTCTTTGGCATGAACAAAGTGAATGGCGGCGCGTCTCGCCCCAAAGACATCCCACGCTCGAAAGTCGAGCGTTTGGGTATTCTGGGTGCTGGAATGATGGGCCAGGGCATCACCTATTCAGCAGCTATGGCGGGTATTCCGGTTGTTCTCAAGGACACGACGCTGGCAGCCGCGGAACGCGGCAAAGCCTATACCGAAAAGCTGTTGACCAAGCGTGTCGAAAAGGGCCGCATGACAGCTGAGCAACGCGACGCCGTGCTGGCCCTGATCACCCCAACCGACAAGGGCGAAGACATCAAGGGCTGCGACCTGATTATCGAGGCGGTCTTTGAAAAGATCGACGTCAAGAACGCGGTACTGGCTGAGCACCAAGATTTGCTGGCGGAGGGCGGCTTTTGGGGCTCGAATACCTCGACTCTGCCTATTACCCGACTGGCAGAAAAGTCCGCCAAGCCCGAGAACTTTGTCGGCCTGCACTTCTTCTCTCCAGTCGACAAGATGCCGCTGCTAGAGATCATCGCAGGCGATGAAACCTCGGACGAGACTCTGGCGCGGGCCTTTGACTTTGCCCGTCAGATCAAGAAGACGCCGATCATCGTCGGTGACAAAACCGGGTTCTACACCTCACGCACGATAGGAACAAAGATGCTGGAGGCTGCGCAGCTCGTGGCGGAAGGTCAGGACCCACTGCGCGTGGACAACCTGTCACGCTTGACGGGAATGCCGACGGGGATGCTGTCGCTGTTGGATGAAGTGCAACTGAAACTCGTCGATGACATCTACAACACGCAGGTGCAGATGGGATTGCAGGACCCTGCGGATGAGGTGACACCCGAAGCCCGCAAGTTGGTGCGCGATCTGATCACCGAGCATGACCGTCTTGGCCGGGCAACAGGCAAAGGGTTTTATGACTACACCGCCGATGGCAAGGAAATCTGGTCCGGTCTGGCCGCCTGGCGCAAGGAAGGATCTGATCTGCCGGATCAGGACATTCAGGACCGCATCATGTTCCGCGCCATTCTGGAGACTCTGCGCTGTCTGGAAGAGGGCGTTCTTCGGTCGGTCGCAGACGGCAACGTAGGCTCAATTCTGGGTATCGGCGCCCCTGTTTACACCGGTGGATACATTCAGTTCGTAAACACATACGGCCTGGACAGGTTTGTTTCCCGCTGTGACGAACTTGCCAGTTTGTACGGCGATCGCTTTGCACCACCTGAAATTCTCAAGAAACACGCGGCAGACCAACAAGAGTTCCGCTAAAACCAGATTGCATTGCGGCAAGAGTGCGTCTTTGCTCTTGCCACTTGGCCTTTGGCCACAAGTTGTTAAGGAAACTTCTTTTTTGCAGCAGATTCGATCTCCCGCTCTTCGGGTGTCTGAGTTTTCCCTCGATCAAGCACGAAGGACCCTGAGTAAATTACCATCTCTAATCTCGGTCCGTTGCCTTTACGTTGTCTAAATTTCCTTCAGTGCCAAAAATTCATTGGCTTCATAACTCCTGGGTCTCGCGACGCGAGTATACGTTGGGCGCACAAATCCGGCACCCGTAGGAATACGAAGACCTAAAAATGAAGTAATGGCATTAGTTTGTATGTTGGGCCTTTCCGCATGTGGCAGTTACTCATTCAACAAACCACTTGCTGTCGACGGCACCCGAAACGGGAATATTGCGCAGGATGAAACCGAGTGCCGGGCGCTGGCCGCAAATTTCAATCCCGGCAAACAAGCGGGAAGTATCGGCGCGGAAGCAGTATTTGGCGCCCTGATCGGCAACCTGACCAGTTCCGCCGGAAACGCAGCCGAGGGTGGTCTCACCGGCGCAGCCATCAGGGGCGCACTGGGTGCCGCGGAAGGGTATTATGAAGACGAGGGAGCCCGTCGCCAAGTGCTGGTCAATTGCATGCTGAGCCGCGAGCACAAGGTCTTCGCCTGACGGCCGGAACATACAGGAGCGGCGCGTACTTTGAAAAATGCGGCCGCTCCCTCTTTTACCTTAAGTTCGCAAGGTAAGCGCAGCGGCGCGTCAGGACTGGATCCGCATGGCGGTTGAAAGTCCGAAATGGCCAATTTGGCGCACGGTTCGGGACATGCAGCGCCCGACGGAAAAAAACCTGCGGTTGAATTCATCCGCGCCGCGTTCCAGTCGCTCGGGGGTCATCTGTTTCGGCTGGAACACTGCGTGCGCTCCGTCGTAATCGCTCCAATTGTCCGATAGCAACCGGCCCTCGGCCTCAAGTTGCTTGTACATCCGGGATCCAGGGAACGGGATGGCGATGGCCGCTGCGGTACTATCCACTCCGGTCTCATGGTAGAGGTCGGCAGTTCTGGCAAAAATATCCGGGCTGTGTTCATCGAACCCAAGGATAGCCGCACTGTCGACGATGATCCCTCTTTCGTGGATACGAGCAATCTGGTCTTTCAGGTTCTCAGGTTTGACAAAGCCCTTTCCTGCCCGTTTCAACGCCGCCTTGTCGACAGTTTCGATCCCGATCAACAGATACTTGCAGCCTGACCGGGCCGCCGCATCCAGTAATTCCTCATCGTCTGCGATGCGGATCGTCGTTTCGCCGACCCAACTGATGCCCAAAGGTTCGATAGCGCGGAACAGTTCGAGCGCATAGTCGCGGTCTTCGGTCAGGTGGTCAGCGTGCAGTTCGACCCAGTCCGTTTGCATCGCTTCAAGCTCGGCCACGATGTCAGGAATGGGACGGTACCGGGTTTTTCCCAGCATCCCGGGGATCAGGCAGAAACTGCAATTATGTTTGCACCCCCTGCTCACCAACACTGACCACTCCCAGCGATAATCCTTGGCTTTGATCAGGTGTGTCGGATACGGGTTGAGTTTACTCAAATCCGCAGGCGTGCCGGTATATCTCGGTTTAAGCTGTCCCCGATCAGCATCTGCCAGAAAATCTTCCCAGATGTTTTCGCACTCTCCGGTTATCACCGCGTCCGCATAGTCCTTGGCCTCTTCCGGCAAAAACGTCGCGTGCAATCCTCCGATGGCCACCTGGACGCCCTTGGCCTTCAAGACCCGGGCAATTTCGTATCCGCGATTTGCATCCGGGGTCGAGAAAAAGATGACCGCGACGTCGGCATGAATACGCCGCGGATCGCATTTTCTGAGCACTTCATCGAACAGCAGAACATCCACCCAATCCGGCGTAGCCGCCGCTGCCGAGAAAATGCTTTGCGGCGGGCCGCCCCTGACGGATTTGTAGGCTTTGAAATCACTTTCGGCCGATGCTTTGATTAGACAGAGTTTCATGTGCTGCTCCTCAGAGTGGATGGCATCTCGCCGTTGGCGCCATTTTGCCAATCAGTGTTCGTCCGGCAAGACTATTGTTTGTCATTTTTGACAATAAACATTGAGGCAGCGTGTTTCAATGAAGCCATCAAAAATTTTTTGCACACGGATTGGTCTGAGTTTCATCACTTCAGGCTATGTCAACTTAATGGCTTATCATTTATGACAAATTATCATCGAACGACTCGCCAATTGAGGACATAATGGACATCTGGCTTTTCATCGGTCTCGGCTTACTATTGTGGGCCATCAGGGATCTGGTTTTCGGCTCTACTTACCTGTGGGAGCGGGTCACACGCGCGGAAAACCCGGGGACATACTGGATATGCGTGCTGGTGTGGCTTGTGATCGCGCTGGTAATTCTGGCGACGTCTCCCACCACCTATTCGCTGCTCTACTGACATTGATGGCCGGCCACCGCGTTTTGTTTTGGCAATTGGCGCGGGCCCGAAATGCGCCATTCAGCGGCTGGTCAGCGTGGCGCAGCCCGTGAAATCTGTCGTTTGCTGTAACGGGCAAAGTTACCGGGTGGGCTCCCGAACGAGCGCCGACCTTTTCAGGTGCCTCTACAGCAACTTGCCTAAGACATAGATCGAGCCGTGGTGTGCCAATCACTCCCCTAACCAAGTCCGCGGCCTGATTCTACAGGACTGTGACGAAGGGTCACCCAGACGACACCCGGGCGGCATGCAAGACGGCGGTGGATGGCCCATGCCCCGCGAAACTGGGAAAATTCGAAGCGCGACATCTTGAAACCGCCCCCAAGAATGTATACCGGTGTATACAAATCGCGATCGAGCCTGATGCCCGACGCTTACCCACATCAGAAGACTCAGACAAAGCGGAAACAGCCATGAGCCAGTATTCAGACTACTTGGATGAAATTGAAGCGCGTAAAAAACAAGGTCTTAGCCCGAAACCCATCGATGATGGTGCGCTAGTCAATGAAATCATCGAACAAATCAAGGATGCTGATCATCCGCATCGCGTGGATTCGCTGCACTACCTCATTTACAACACGCTGCCCGGCACAACCAGCGCTGCGGGTGAAAAGGCTCAGTTCCTGAAGGCCATTATTGTCGGCGACGTGGACGTTGAAGAAATCACTCCAGCTTTCGCATTCGAACTGCTTTCGCACATGAAGGGCGGCCCATCGGTGGAAGTGCTGCTTGATGTCGCATTGGGGGAAGATCAGGATATTGCGACCCAGGCGGGCGACGTCCTGAAAACACAGGTATTCCTGTATGAAGCTGATACCGAGCGCCTGAAAGAAGCTTACAAGGCGGGCAACAAAATTGCCGCCGATATCCTTGAAAGCTATTCCAACGCCGAGTTCTTCACTAAGCTGCCTGATCTGGACGAGGAAATCAAAGTCGTCACCTATATTGCGGCTGAAGGCGACATTTCCACCGACCTTTTGTCACCGGGCAATCAGGCGCACTCGCGCTCGGATCGTGAACTGCACGGCAAGTGCATGATTTCTGAGGCGGCGCAGAAAGAGATCGAAGCGCTCAAGATACAGCACCCCGACAAGCGCGTGATGTTGATCGCAGAAAAAGGCACCATGGGTGTTGGCTCGTCGCGGATGTCGGGTGTCAACAACGTGGCGCTTTGGACCGGCAAACAGGCCAGCCCCTATGTGCCGTTCGTGAATTTCGCGCCTGTTGTCGCAGGCACAAACGGCATTTCGCCGATCTTCCTGACAACTGTAGGTGTGACCGGCGGTATCGGTGTCGACCTTAAAAACTGGGTCAAGAAAGTAGACGAGAACGGCAATCCGATCCTCAACAACGACGGCAACCCGATCCTCGAACAGCGCTACTCGGTCGAAACCGGCACTGTGCTGACCATCAACACAAAAGAGAAAAAGCTCTACAGTGCAGATGGCAGTGAAGAACTGGTCGACATGGCGGGATCGTTCACGCCGCAGAAGATGGAATTCATGAAGGCCGGTGGTTCTTACGCCATTGTCTTTGGCAAGAAGCTGCAGACATTCGCGTGCGAGACTCTGGGCGTAGAGCTCAAATCTGCCTTCGCCCCGTCGAAAGAGATCAGCCACGAAGGCCAGGGCCTGACCGCGGTTGAAAAGATCTTCAACGCAAATGCACGCGGCACTACACCGGGCAAAACTCTGCATGCCGGTTCGGATGTGCGGGTCAAAGTCAACATCGTAGGTTCGCAGGACACAACTGGCCTGATGACCAGCCAAGAGCTTGAAGCTATGGCGGCCACAGTTCTGTCACCCAGCGTGGACGGCGCGTATCAGTCCGGCTGTCACACGGCGTCGGTTTGGGATCAGAAGGCACAGGCCAATACGCCCCGCCTAATGGCGTTCATGCATAAGTTCGGCCTGATCACGGCACGTGATCCCAAAGGCGTGTACCACTCGATGACGGACGTCATTCACAAAGTGCTGAATGACATCACCGTGGACGATTGGGCCATCATCATTGGAGGCGACAGCCACACGCGTATGTCCAAGGGCGTAGCATTCGGCGCTGACTCGGGCACGGTTGCGCTGGCACTGGCCACGGGCGAAGCAACAATGCCGATCCCGGAATCCGTCAAAGTGACTTTCAAGGGCGAAATGGCACCACACATGGATTTCCGTGACGTGGTACACGCGACGCAAGCGCAGATGCTGGCGCAGCACGGCGACAACGTGTTCCAGGGCCGGATTATCGAAGTGCATATCGGCACGCTGCTGGCGGACCAAGCCTTTACCTTCACCGACTGGACGGCGGAAATGAAGGCCAAGGCCTCGATCTGTATCTCCAACGACGACACGCTCATTGAATCCTTGGAAATCGCCAAGTCGCGTATCCAGATCATGATCGACAAAGGCATGGATAACGACGTTCAGATGCTGAAAGGCCTGATCGACATTGCCGACAAGCGTATTGCCGAAATTCGCTCGGGCGAAAAACCGGCTCTGCGTCCGGATGACAACGCCAAATACTTTGCCGAGGTTGTTGTGGATCTGGACCAGATCGTCGAACCCATGATCGCTGACCCGGACGTCAACAACGCGGACGTCTCCAAGCGCTATACGCATGACACGATCCGCCCGATCTCTTACTACGGTGCAGAAAAGAAGGTGGATCTGGGTTTTGTCGGCTCGTGCATGGTGCACAAGGGCGACATCAAGATCGTGGCCCAGATGTTGCGTAACCTTGAAGTGGAATACGGCAAGGTCGAATTCAAGGCTCCGCTTGTGGTTGCCGCGCCGACCTACAACATCGTTGATGAGCTCAAAGAAGAAGGCGACTGGGCCATTCTGCAGAAATACTCGGGCTTTGAATTCGATGACCTTTTCCCGAAGCAAACCGCACGGACCGAGTACGAGAACATTCTCTATCTTGAACGTCCGGGCTGCAACCTTTGCATGGGTAACCAGGAAAAAGCCGCTAAAGGCGACACCGTTCTGGCCACGTCCACCCGCCTGTTCCAAGGCCGGGTAGTCGCGGACAGTGAAACGAAAAAGGGTGAATCCCTGCTGGGCTCGACCCCGGTTGTTGTCTTGTCGGCGATCCTTGGACGCACCCCGACGCTGGAAGAGTACAAGGTAGCAGTCGAAGGCATCGACCTGACCAAATTCGCGCCGCCGATGGAGGTTCCCGGGACCAGCCGCTCGGTCCATTTCTAAAACTTATACGGGCGCGGTAGTCATTTACCGCGCCCGTATAACTTAATGCATCTGAGGGTGGATGCCGCTGTGCCCGTTTCCCCGACCCTAACTCCCAAGTAGTTTCGTTAGTTTTCAAATTTGGGTGTGTCTTCTTTGTTCAGCAGATGCAGGGCTGCAAACGTGACCACGGCACCGGAAAGCAGATACAAACCCGCCGCCCAAAGACCGAACGCAGCGCTAAGCCCGATGCCGACAAGCGGCGCGAAGGCCGCGCCGAAAATCCACGACAGATTTGTTGCCATCGCAGACCCAGAGTAGCGATACTGCGCCGGAAAGCGCTTGGGAACGATTGCGCTTGCTTGTCCATATGCAAGGCCCAACACCAAGAAGCCTGAGATAATGAAGGCGTAGGGGAAATGCGCCATGGTTCCGATCATCAGGCTCAAAACCACGATCAGGATTGAACTGACTCGGATCACAGTCCGCCGATTGTAGCGGTCCGCCAACACGCCCGATGCTATTACCGTCAGAATAGCAAGAGTACCCCCAATGAGCTGAACGGCCAGAACTTCGGGGATTTCGTATCTTTCGTAAATGGCCGCAAAGGCAAGCGGGAACACGGTGACCATGTGGAACAGCGCATAGCTTGCCAGCGGCAGGAATGCGCAAAGGAGGATCGTTCTGCCCTCATTTTGAACCAGCTCTTTTAGGGGCGCGGATTTTGTGACTTCCGGGTCGACCCCCAGATCGGAGTTCAGCAAGCGCACCCGAGCGTACAGAGACACGACATTGACCGCCATGACGGCAAAGAACGCGAACCTCCAACCCCACTTCAGGAACTCTTCGTCCGTCAGAAAGCCCTTGAGTACGAAAAAGATCGACGCGGCGACGACAAATCCGATGGGGCCACCCAATTGGGGAACCATTGCATAAATGCCCTTGCGATGCTCGGGTGCGGCGTTTTGCAACTGCAGCGTCAATCCGTCCCAGGCCCCACCCAGTCCCAGACCCTGCAGGATGCGCAGAACCGCCAAAAACACCGGTGCAAGCCAGCCGATTTTCTCGTACCCGGGCAATAATCCGATCGCCACGGTCGATGTTCCAAGCAGAAATAGCGCCAGCGTGACCTTTCCGACCCGGCCGATTTTATACTGTAATGTGCGCCCGGCAAGACTGGCCACGGGGCGCGCCAGGAACGCCAGAGAAAAGATCGCAAAAGACGCCAATGTACCCGACAACGGGTCAAGCATCGGGAAGAATAACTTGGGAAAAACCAGGGCCGATGCGATGGCGTATACAAAAAACCCAAAAAAATCAGTGACTCGCGCCATAACGACAGTCGTGATCACTTCGTCAATCGTGGCTGTGTAGCGCGGTGTGTTATCAACGCTGGTCATGATATACTCCTGTCTCGACCGTTCGGGATACCCATCGTTTCCGGAGCGTCAAGCCAAAGGTAAGTCTGTGGGTCATCATTTGTCGCATTGCACCACGAGACTGAAAACAGCACAAGAGGCCACGCAAGCAGAGGTTCATGGAATGTCTCGCCAGCATAGCAACTCTTCCATCCAAAACCGATCCAAGAGACGCAAAAATATGAAGCGCGCATTTCCCGCGGCAGCATTGTTGTCGCTAATCGCACTGGCAGGGTGCGACCTGGTTGTCCTCAATCCGTCTGGCGACGTTGCCGTTCAGCAGGCCGATCTGATTTTGTATTCAACCGTCCTGATGCTGATAGTGATCATCCCGGTCATGGCGCTAACGGCTTTCTTTGCCTGGAAATACCGCGAGTCGAACAAGGACGCGACTTACGAACCAGATTGGGATCATTCGACCAGCCTCGAGATTATCATCTGGTCCGTTCCTCTGGCGATTATCATCTGTCTTGCGGGCCTGACATATGTTGCCACTCACAGGCTGGACCCGTTCGAGCCGTTACGACGTGTTTCAGATGGACAAGAAATCGATCCAAATGTCGAACCCATGGTGATTCAGGTTTCGGCGATGGACTGGAAATGGCTGTTCATCTACCCGGAAGAAGGCATCGCGACCGTCAACGAAGTTGTGGCGATCGTGGATCGGCCGATCAGGTTCGAAATCACCTCGACCACTGTTATGAATTCGTTCTTCGTGCCAGCCTTGGCGGGGCAGATCTATGCCATGTCCGGCATGCAGACCGAGTTGAATGCGGTGATCAACGAGCCCGGTATCTATAACGGTTTTTCGGCCAATTACAGCGGCGAAGGCTTTTCGCAGATGCGTTTCAAATTCCACGGCAAGGATCAGGCGGACTTTGATACCTGGGTCGAGCAGGTGCGCACGCAGGGTTCTGAGCTGGATCGCGAAACGCTTGCCAGCCTGAACCAACCCAGCATTTCCCACCCGGTGACTTACTACAATTCGGTTGAAACCGGGCTTTGGGACAAAATCGTCAACCTGTGTATCGAGGACGACTCGCTTTGCCTCAACGACATGATGATGGTGGATGCGTTGGGCGGTGGTGGCCTTGAGGGGCTTTGGAATCGCGAAATGTTCCGTGGCATCTGCTCGGCCGATGATCCCGGTGCGCTGATGACGATGATCCGTCCTGAAATGCGCATCCGCAAAGACGAAATTATCACTGCGATGACGCTGGTTCCTCCGGCGGCCGCGAACTGACCTGAACCGAATAAGAACTGGAAAGATAACGCTATGTCGCTATCTCACGAAGTCGCTGACGGTATCGCCAATGTCTCGGGCGTGGACCCATTCTGGGGCAAACTGTCTTGGGACGTGTTTCCCTTCTATGAGCCGATCGTGCTGGTCACGTTCATCGTTGTCGTGCTTGGCGGTCTGGCTGTGGTCGGAGCGCTGACCTACTACCGCCTCTGGGGCTATCTCTGGAAGGAATGGTTCACCAGCATCGACCATAAGAAGATCGGGATCATGTACATGGTTCTGGGTCTGATCATGTTGCTGCGTGGCTTTGCAGATGCGCTGCTGATGCGGGGTCATCAGGCTATCGCCGCCAGTGGCGGTGAGGGCTATCTGAACGCTCACCACTATGACCAGATCTTCACCGCCCATGGCGTGATCATGATCTTTTTCGTGGCGATGCCCTTTGTCACCGGCTTCATGAACTACGTCATGCCGCTGCAGATCGGCGCGCGGGATGTGGCCTTTCCGTTCCTGAACAATCTTAGCCTTTGGCTGACCATCTCGGGCGCCGTGCTGATTATGCTATCGCTGTTTGTGGGTGAGTTCTCGACTGCGGGCTGGCTGGCCTATGCGCCTTTCTCGGGGCTCGAATACAGTCCGAGCGTCGGCATGGACTATTACCTCTGGTCGCTGAACATTGCCGGGGTCGGGACAACTCTGTCGGGCATCAACCTTGTGGTGACGATCATCAAGATGCGCGCGCCGGGCATGACACTGATGAAGATGCCGGTGTTCGTCTGGACGACGCTGTGCACCAACATCCTGATCGTCGTAACGTTCCCGGTATTGGCCGCAACGTTGGCACTTCTGACGGCGGACCGCTATCTGGGCACCCATTTCTTTACCAATGATCTGGGCGGCAATCCGATGATGTATGTAAACCTCATCTGGATTTGGGGTCACCCCGAAGTCTACATTCTGATCCTGCCCATCTTTGGTATCTTCTCGGAAATCGTGCCTACATTCACCGGTAAGCGACTGTTTGGCTATACCTCGATGGTTTACGCGACCTGCGTGATCATGGTGCTCAGCTATATCGTCTGGCTGCACCATTTTTTCACCATGGGAGCCGGTGCCAACGTGAACGCCTTCTTTGGTATCACCACGATGATCATCTCGATCCCGACCGGGGCTAAAATCTTCAACTGGCTGTTCACCATGTATAAGGGACGCATCCGGTTCGAGACCCCGATGCTGTGGGTCATGGGCTTTATGCTGACATTCGTGATCGGCGGTATGACCGGCGTTCTGCTGGCTGTGCCCCCGGCAGACTATGTGCTGCACAACTCGCTGTTCCTGATCGCGCATTTCCACAATGTGATCATCGGCGGTGTGGTGTTCGGCATCTTTGCAGGCATCATCTATTGGTGGCCCAAGGCGTTCGGCTTCAAGCTGGAGCCATTCTGGGGCAAGGTCAGCTTCTGGTGCTGGCTGATCGGGTTCTACTTGGCCTTCATGCCATTGTACGTTCTGGGCCTGATGGGCGTGACCCGCCGTATCAGTCAGTTCGAAACAACCTTCTATTCGGTCTATTTCGTGATCGCTCTGGTTGGCGCGTTGTTCGTCGCTGCAGGTATCGCGGCGTTCCTGGTGCAGATTTATGTCTCGATCCGCAATCGTGATGCGCTGCGCGATGTCACGGGCGATCCGTGGAATGGACGTACGCTGGAATGGTCGACCTCTTCACCGCCGCCTTACTATAACTTCGCTTTCACGCCGCGTGTTTATGAGCTGGACGCCTTCACCCAGATGAAGCGCGAAGGGTTTGTGCGCCCCACCGATGGTTTCGTTCCGATCCACATGCCGCGCTATACGGCTACGGGCATCGTCATGGCCGGGTTCCTGACCGTCATGGGCTTTGCTCTGATCTGGCATATCTGGTGGCTGGCTGCGGTCAGTTTCGCTGCGACACTGGTCTATGGCATCGGCCATACGTTCAACTACGACCGCGACTACTATGTCCCGGCAGATGAAGTGAAGGGTATCGAAGACCAGCGGACACAACTGCTGGCGGGGGCTGCGGAATAATGACGGATACAAGTACGGATCAGCCGAAAGAGTTCTTCGTCATCGAAGAGCCCCATCACGGGGAAGATCACGAAGAGCATCACGAAAACGGAACCATGCTTGGGTTCTGGATCTATCTGATGAGCGATTGCCTGATATTTGGCATCCTCTTCGCAACTTACGCCGTTCTGGGCCGTAACTATGCGGCCGGTCCAGCCCCTGTCGACTTGTTCGATATCGAGATGATTTTGGTGGCGACTTTCGCACTGCTGTTCTCATCGATCACTTACGGGTTCGCAGTTCTACGGATGGAGATGGATGACCTGCGCGGTACAGTGCTGTGGTTGATCGTTACCGGGTTGTTCGGGGCCGGGTTCCTGTATCTGGAACTTCTGGAATTCACCCACCTCTGGCATATCGGCGCGACACCGATGGCCAGCGCCTTCCTGTCGTCATTCTTTATTCTCGTCGGCACGCACGGTTTGCACGTTCTGGGCGGCAGCATCTGGCTGATCGTCCTTCTCTCGCAACTCGGGCTGCACGGTCTGACGCCCGAGAACAGGCGAAGGGTTATGTGCCTGTCCCTCTTCTGGCACTTCCTTGATCTGATCTGGATCGGTGTCTTTTCCTTGGTCTACCTGACGGGGGTTCTGCTATGAGCGATCACGCAAAAGGGGTTGGCGGCACCTTCAAATCCTATGTCATCGGCTTCCTGCTTTCGGTCGTTCTGACGCTGATCCCGTTCTGGATTGTGCTGGGCGACGTGATGGACAGTGCGGGTTGGGCAGTTGCAATCATCTTCATGATGGGTGCGATGCAAATGCTGGTTCACATCCACTATTTCCTGCACGTCACGCTGAAAGCCGAGGAAGGCTGGCAGGCAATGTCGCTTGGTCTTACCGTTCTGCTTCTGGTGATTGTGCTGGCCGGATCAATTTGGGTCATGTTCAACTTGGATGCCAATATGATGCCCGCACATGAACAGATTGAGCGGGTTCGCAACCTGCCATGAGCGATCAAACCACCGTCCGGCGGCCCGGATGGGTTACGGCACTGTTGCTGGCGCTGTCGGCGGTAATGATTGTCGTATTTGTCCTGTTAGGCAATTGGCAGATCAGGCGGCTGGCATGGAAGCAGGACCTGATCGCCGCCGTTGATGCAAGGGTATTTCAGGACCCGGTTGGTTTGCCTGACAGCTTTGACGCAGACAAGCATGCCTATTTGCGCGTGTCCGTAGAAGGTAAGTTTCAAGAGGACTCGGTTGTTCTGGTCAAGGCCGTAACGGAGATCGGGCCCGGCTATTGGGTCATGATGCCACTGCATACGGATCAGGGCATTCTTTGGGTTAACCGGGGCTACGTCCCGCCAGATTTTAGTACACTGGAACATTGGGCCGAACCGGCAACCCCAGTGAACGGTTTGCTACGCCCGACCGTCGAAGGCGGAACGCTGCTCGAGAGCAATGATCCGGCAATCGATCGCTGGGTTTCACGGGACACCCGCGAAATGTCGCGCGCCCGGGATCTCGGCACCACCTTGCCCTTTTTCGTGGATGCAGACCATCAAGGCGCTCCAGGAACCTGGCCGCGTGGCGGCCTGACGGTGATCCGCTTTAACAATTTGCACCTGTCCTATGCGTTGACTTGGTACGCTATGGCCGCATTGTTCGCCGGCGCGCTTGTTTATGTCATTCGCAGCACCCGGCGCAAAAATCCTAACGTGCCCTAACTCAGTTTCCGTGCTGACGTCACTTTCGAAACAGACATTTGCCTGCTTTTGCGGGCGCAAATGGGAACGTGGCACGCAGTTCAGACTGACATGACACACGTTCCCAGCACCAAAAGGCTACTTTGCACCCACCCGGCGATCACCGATCCAAGCCCGCTGATCCCATGCGCTGATCTGTTCGACCATCCATCTCATCACCGAACCCTCCACAGACGCGTTGCTGGTTAGAAAATCGACAGGGTAAATGATTGAGTTTTGGGCAAATTCGTAGTTCATCACCGCAAGCTCGCCCCCCCCCGCACTTCGCTTTGAACGGTATCCGCCGGCTGCTCTGCCCACCCCATGCCGTTCAGGACCATCGTTTTCCTTGCCGCAGAACTGGCGGAGATCCAGATGTTCGGACCAAAATGCCGGTCATTCGGCCCAACGATTTGACGATGGTGCGTCAAATCCATCCGGCTGAGCGACGTGTTTTTCGCGAAGGGATGACCCGAAGTGCAAACGGGCACACAACTTTGGAACCCTATTCCTCGACAATGATAGCCCGGATCCGAAGCTTCTGCCTGCACCACAAAAGCGGCGTCCGCCTCGCCGGTTTTCAACGCCTTCAATGCGGATTTCTTCGATGTTTTTTCGATAGTCAGTTCAAGTCCCGAAAACGTCTCGGACAGGTCGACGAACAGCTTGCAAAGTCGCTCGACCTACAGCCCTTCCTCAACAAACAGTGCGAACTGGGTTTAACCGAACCGCTGAATGCTTCGGCCTGCGCGCGAAATACACCCTCGCTCTCAAGGACCGCCCTAGCATGTTTCAAGAGAGCTTTCGCTTGCTCGGTCGGGACAGGCCGATACGCGCTGCGGTCAAAGAGAAACGCATCAAGGTCGATTTCCATGTTCGATATCGTGGTGCTGATCCAGATTGTGTCCTACCCAATTTCCGCGCTGCCGCCGAAAAGGAACCGCATTCGACGGCTGCCACGAACGTCTTCAACTGATCGATATCCGGCACGAGCACCATCTGAAAATCGGATGGAGATTAGCTTTCTATACCGACGCTCCATCTGATCAAAGCGCTCCCAGTCAACCATCCCGCACACCCCGGAGTGCCCGGTTGAAAGCCGTTTGCCCACTTGTGCTCGCTTTTGTAGTGAGTCCGATAGCTTCAAGCGCTGTGACGGCCCAGACGGAGGCTTGGGACATGTCGCTGGCCATTGATCTGCCTAGCCAATGTGACGAGCCCCCGGTTTCGCATCCTATTGAAAGTCTCAAAAACTACAGACAAGTGACTACGCCAGGCGGCCGGATCAAACCCGGCATCTTGTTTCGTTCGGATCAACTCTATGATCTGTCTGAGACAGCGGTTACCGACCTGAACGCACTGGGCCTTGAAACGATTGTCGACCTCCGATCCCATGACGAGCTAGAGACGCACCCCAATTTGCGCATTGACTCGGTAGACTTCGACGTCAACTTGCCGATTGGCTCGAATCCCGCCGATATCGAGAAGATCATGCCTCTTGAAGTTGCTGCGCAAATCCGTCCGATGTGGGTCGATGGCAAGTTCGAAGAATTCGACAAGTTGCTTGAAGACCATGATGTCGATCTGAACCAGACAAGGATCAACTGCGATCAGGATTTTGCGACAAAGTTCGATCCGCAAGTGTCCCGGTTTCTGCATCTGCTGACCGACAGCAACGATTTTCCGCTGCTGTTTCACTGTGCTGGCGGCAAAGACCGGACCGGGTTCATGGCCGCCGTCACCCTCCTGACACTCGGCTATTCGAAAGAAGACGTAGTGCGGGACTACCTATCCACGAATGTTTATACATTCGTGGAACTGGAAAACTGGTTAGGCAAGGCCCTCAATCGCTGCGCCCAGCATTTGGTGCGCACCCCGAACAGATCGAAGCATCGCTGCGGATCATCACAGACAAATACGGCTCGTTCGAAACCTACAGGCGAGACATTCTTGGCATCAGCGATCACGAAGTCGATGCGATCAAGGAGAACCTGCTGGTCTAGAACCAGGCACCTCAAAGCCGCCTTTAGACCGCTCAGTCAAAACACCAACGGCAGACTACCACTTTCGTCGGCGATCTGCCGGGATGCCCTTTTAACGGGCGTACCGGCAGATTTTTTTGCCTAATTGTTTCAGCCGCGCAGCTCTCCAACCAGAAAGTCTAGAAATACGCGGACTTTGGGGTCAACATAACGCCGCGAAGGATAGACGGCATAGAGCGCCGTTTCATTTGGCGTCCAGTCGTCGAGCGCAACACAAAGCCGCCCCGATGCCAAGTCGTCTGCCACATACATGCGCGGGATGAGGCTGAGTCCGAAACCCGCTCGCAAAGCATCACGAACCGCCAGGCTGGAAGAAACTTGATAGCGGCCTTTGACCGGGACCGTCTCGGTCCGATTGCCTATGCTGAAAGACCATTTCTTTGCATGCCCGGACAGGGTGAATTGGATGCAATCGTGTTGCACCAGATCGCCGGGCTGTTGCGGAAACCCATGCCTTTCAAAGTACAAGGGCGATGCGCAAAGCACATGCTCCATCGTTAGTAGTTTCCGTGCGATCAGATTTGAATCTTCCAGGCTGTCGCTGCCGCGCAGGACTATGTCGAACCCCTCTTCGATTAGGTTGACCCTGCGGTCATCAAGATTGAGATCCAGTGACAGATCTGGATAGCGGTCCAGAAACCTTGGGATAGCTTCAGACAGGCTGACCAGCGTCACGGTCATTGGAGCACTGACGCGCATCAGTCCGGATGGTTTGCTTTGGTTGGCCTGGATCGAGCCATCGGCCTCTTTCAAGTCGTCCAGAATCCGGACCACACGCTCGAAATACACCGCGCCAGCTTCAGTCAGGTTCATTCGGCGTGTCGTGCGATTGATCAACTGAGTGGACAGGTGCGCCTCTAACTCGCTGACATTTTTACTGATCGCCGCCGGAGAAAGCCCCAGTTTGCGCGACGCGGCTGCAAAGCTGCCGTGCTCAACGACAGTGCGAAAAACAGTCAGTGCGGTCATTTGGTTCATTTTTATTCACTATCAGTGAATTATCTTTTTACCAATCCCCGTATTCTCCACTGAAAGACATGAGCGTATCTCAAAGCCATGACGCAAGCGTGGCCGTTCATCGCAGCTCACGCGCCGAAATCAAACCGAAATCTACGGATTGGAGAGCCCTACATGCAGCATACCGCAAGAACCCCGGATCACCCGATCGAACCGCTTTTTCTGTCGCGCTGGTCCCCGCGCGCTTATGATGCCTCGACGATACCAAAGTCCGATCTTCTGACTATTCTGGAGGCAGGGCGGTGGGCGCCATCCGCCTACAACGTGCAACCGTGGCGGTTTCTTTACGCCCTTCGCGAGGACGGTCACTGGTCGGATTTTTGTTCCCTCCTCGATCCGTTCAATCAGCAATGGGCAAAAGACGCATCCGCGCTGATATTTTTGATTTCGGACACCGTGATGCCCGGCGATCAGGATCGGCCCGACGCGATGTCCGGCTATAACAGCTTCGATGCGGGCGCTGCGTGGATGCAGATTGCATTACAGGCCACAGCCTTTGGCTACGCCGCCCATGCAATGGCAGGCCTTGAGTTTAGCGCCGCGCCGAAGGTGTTGAATTTGCCAGATCGCTTTCGGCTGGAAATCGGGATAACCATCGGTCGCCAATCGGACACAGCCCGCCTGCCGGACGCGTTGCGGTTACGAGAGGTTCCGAGCGGCCGGATGCCACTGGATCAGATTTCCTTCTCAGGCGCGTTTCCAGATCGTCTCAATACAATAGCTGCAGAATAGGAGGCTGCGATGACCCTGCATCAGAATAAATCGCTCCCACTCTCTGGTTCCGGGTCCGTGTTTCAAGTTCACGGCCTGATGCTGGTGGCCACTTGTCTTGTTGCGACTTCCTTTCCGGTCGTGGCGGCCATAACCGACGATCTCAACAGTGTTGTGCTGACCTTCATTCGTTTTGCCCTGGCAACCGTATTGTTCGCGCCACTCGTTGCACTGCGATACGGAATTGTGCGGCCAAGCCTACGCGATCTCGGGCGCTATGGGGTGCTCAGCATCCTTTTGGTGACGTTCTTCTGGTGCATGTTTGCTTCGCTTCGGGTGACAACACCGCTGAACACAGCTGCAGTCTTTGCGCTGAGCCCTGTTATCACTGCGGTTGTCGCAGCGGTCTTGCTCGGCGAGCGGTTGACTCTGGCGGCGCGGATCGCGCTTCCGATCGGCACATTAGGAGCGATCTGGGTCATTTTTCGTGGCAATCCCAAGGCACTGCTTACGCTTGAAATCGGTAACGGAGACCTTTTGTTTTTGGCGGGGACAACTGCGCTGGCCAGCTATAGCACTTTGATAAAGGTTCTTCATCGCGGTGAACCCATGGCGCGTATGACCTTCTGGATTCTCGCCACGGGCGCAATCTGGTTGTTTGTGTTATCGCTCCCCAGCTTGGGCAACGTTCAGTGGGCCGCCATTCCGGGCAGGGTGTTTGCCGGAATCGCCTATCTGTCGGTTTTCACCACAATCGTCACGTTCTTCGCTTTTCAATGGAGCACAACGCGGATCGGACCGACAAAAGTCGTTTCCTACACGTTCCTGAACCCGGCGTTGGTTCTTCTGATTGGGCTCGCGCTTGGAGAAAGCCTGCCGCCCTTGGCGACGTGGCCCGGCGCAGTCCTGACAATAGTAGCGACAATTGTTTTGCAACGGGACATTGCGCCCCGGAAACGACAGAAACGCCCGAGCGATGCCTCTGCCGTAGTTACCTCAAGCTAACCCCTTAAATGGCGAAGAACCGCACGGATGCTTTAGAAAGCATCCGTTGCCGGATCGAACATTATCCGAAAAAGTGCACCTTGTTCGACAGGTTCCGAACGAATACGCGCACCCACCTGTTTCAGCACTGCAACTATAATGGCCAACCCCATGCCAGTACCTCCAGCATTCCGGCGTGTCGTAAAGAATGGCTCAACAATCCGTTCATGATTTCGGCTGGAAACCCCGATCCCGTTGTCCCTGACCGTCAAACTGGCAGTCTCGGCGTCGTATGTGATATCAATTCTCGTGGCCGAATGCTGATGCGCGTTTTGAAACAGATGGTGCAGCACGATCAGACTTTGATCTGCAGACAAAGGAAGAGAAACACCAGCGTCTGCATGCAAGTTTATTTCCAAGTCGGTGAACTCCGCTGCCGCGGAGGCTACAATTTCCTCAAGCGACGTTTGCGTCCTGTCAGTCTGGACAGAAGCCCGCGCCAATTCGCGCAGACGTTCCAGCAGCGCATTCATGCGCAAGCCTTCTTCCTGGATGTTTTTCACCAGTTTCTGGTGCCGTACACCCGACGCATCAGGACCCGCATCGGCAAGCAGTTCTGCCGCGCCAAGGATCGCCGTGACGGGGGATTTCAACTCGTGCGTGACATGGTTGGTATAGGTTTCGATCGCGGCAGACCGATCCGACAGTGTCGAAGCCATTGATACTACGTTATGACCCAGATCCGCCAATTCGCGCACACCGTAATGCCGTACCGGATCAGGCACGGGTTTGAGCCCGCTCGCCACATCCCGGCTCTGAATGCTGAGATCGCGAATAGGCTTGGAAATCAGCCGCCACATCAGGAACCCGACGAGGGCTGCGGACAACACCATGAAGGCCGCGACGGACCCCAATGTATAACGCTCCTGAAACAGAAACTTGCGCAGATCCATGGGCGTCCGCGACAGATAGATCGCACCGATAACCCGGTCGTTTACGATGACGGGATGCGCAACGAAGACACGATAAGACGTGTCCCGGCTGATAGAGTTCAATAGATGCCGGTCTGTCTGGTCGTCCCTGAACCGCAGCAATGTGACCGTTTCGCCCTTTAATGCCTGCGCCACTTCGGGGATGTGACCCACCGATCCGCTAACCGACCCACTGCTGGCAACGATCTGGCCGGAATGATCCACGAACAGATAACCCGACAGCGTTGTTTTCTTGCTCGCTGCCGCCAGTTGGGAAAGGGACTGGGAAATCGCTAGGTAGGGCGGGCGGAGTGTTTCAGATGTCTCGACCGGATCGGGACGCGGGGGCGAAACCCAGCCACGAAACAAATCCAGTCGGGGCGGAATGGGATGATGGTCTTGCGCAAGGCGCGCGATCTGTGCTTCTGAAAGTCTCTGACCGGCCTCTGGCAAAGGCTGGTGTTGAGCAAATGCAGCCGCGTAAACCTCCGCAAAGATGGCGGCTTGGGCTAGCAGACTGCGTTCGGTTTCGCGGGCAAACTGGTTGCTGGACAGGCGTGCACCCAGAACACCGATGATCGGTAAGGCCACAAGCCCGAAACAGACCAACGAGATCACCAGCGCAAGTGAAGGCCGCCATTTCCTTGTGACCTTCAGCACTGACAAACACCCAGCTTCACGCCTACACCGTGGACAGTCTGAATCAGGTCCGGGTAGCCTGCGGTGCGCGCTTTTTGGCGAATGTTTCGAATGTGGCTGTCCACTGTTCGACCCGAGAGATAGGTGTTTTGCCCATAGACCCGCTCGATCAGCTGAGACCGGGAAAACACCCTGTCCGGAGAGTTTGCTAGCGTCGCCAAAACCGAAAACTCGATCCCGGTGAGCTGCAGTTCGACCTCTGCAAGGGTGCAGCGATGGGCTTTTTCGTCCAAACGCAGGTCCTGAACAACGGTTACGTCATCCGCCGGGGCCGGCGAGGCCGCGCGGGCTAGGATGGCGCGGATGCGCAGCACCAGTTCACGCGGACTGAAGGGCTTGGTGACGTAGTCATCCCCTCCCAGTTGGAAACCCAGAATGCGGTCAATCTCTTCATCGCGCGCGGTCAGAAAGAGGATCGGCACGTCGGTCTTCCGGCGAAGTTCCCGGCAGGTGTCCAATCCATCCATGTCCGGCATGCCAATATCCAGAACAACAAGATCGGCAGGCGTTTCGTCAAATCGGTCCAGAACCTCCAGCCCGGTTGCGGCTTCGGTAATCTTGAAACCGGAGTCCTCCAGCGCAAAGCGCACCACGTCCCGTATACGGGCATCATCATCTGCAATCAGGATTTGGTTTGCCATGGTCTTCAATCGCCGCTGTCGCGTGGGTGTTCCGATCACAGATCACACTGGTGTTGGCACGGTCAAGTGAGCCATTTGCCCTGTTGCGAACCTGTGGCTTGCGCCAGGTGATTTCGCCGTCAAGCCACCAGGCATCCGTGCGCAGTTTGTACGGAACAAAACTCATGCCGATTTGCCCTTTGCTCGGGACAGGCGCAAGGCTCCCAATGCCAACAAGGTAATAATACCGAAAAGGGTTTGAGGTTCCGGTGTGGAAGACCCGCTGAAGCCACTGTTTGGGTAGGCCTGCGCGCTCACGCCAGCCACTTGCGGCAATGGAACCGCAGACTTTCTGACAACTGCGTCGCCTTCGTTCACAATAGCGTTCGAAACCGCTACGAACGAGGTGTAACGAGTCTGCAAATTGAAGCCCAAGCCAAGTTTTGCAATACGGTTCTTCAATTGCCCTTCTTCACCATCCTGAACGGCAATGGCCCGGTCCAGATCAGCGATTTTGCTGCGCGCCCAAGTCAGCGGGATTGAAGCGCTAGTGCTCTGCTCACCCTCTGGATCTGGTTTCGCGGGCAAATTCAGGGACAGAGGCATATTGGCTTTGCGGCCCTGAACCAGCCCCTTGACCTGAACATCGGCCGATCCGCCGCCTTCGTATCGGGCCAAAACACGAACCGAGCCGCCATCGAACAGATCCGGTATCCTCTGCGGAACGACGTCCGTAACATTCAGCCCGCCCCAATCAATCGAGATGTCGGTCAACACGGGTGACTTCAGGTCGCGCGCGAGAGTTTCTGCTACCTCTGAAGCGTGTTCCGTCGGATCGACATAGCGGGCATAACCGCGCCCCTCATCCGCCATGGCATCAAGCAGGTAGCGGTTCACTGACGTGCCCACACCGAATGCATAGATCCGGGCATCGCCGATCCGGCGGCGGATCGTTTTCAACACACGTGCCTCGTTGCCAATGTAGCCGTCGCTCAGGAAAACCACGATGCGCAGAGTGTTGGCGGGTTGCCGGGTTGCAAACGCGTGGCGGATGGCATTGTCGATCTCGGTTCCACCTCCTGCCCGCAAACTGCGCACATAACGCTGGCCCGCTGCAATGTTGCCGCGCGTTGCAGGCACGGCACCGGTCGCAAACTCCGACGACTCGGAGGAAAACCGGATCACACGGAAGTAATCCTCGAGGCGTAGCCCCTTCAACGCGGCCTCCATGAAACGTTTGCTTGCGTCCAAGGGCTCACCGTTCATAGAGCCGGATGTGTCCAGCACAAACACCAGTTCACGGGCCGCGATCTCGTCCGCCTCGGGCATTTTCGGTGGCTCGATCATCAGTGATACAAAGCCGCCCCGCGCGTCGTAGTGCGACAGGACCCCGGCTGTTGTGTCCTCGCCCCCAAGTTCGTAGCGCAGAACTACGTCGCGATTGTCGATCACACGACCATCCGAGAAGGACGCGTCGACCGAGTTCTCGGTCCAGTCAATATCCAATTCATGTGTCGCGCTCTCTAGCATGGAAATTGGAACGGCGGCATCCAAGGTCACATCAAGCGATACCCGTGCGGGATCGATGATATCTGGGATCGTAAGACCGGAAACTGGTGGATATGCGGGGAGCTTTGCGACATTCCAACTGCCCACAGGCCCCGTCGCTGCAGGCTTGCCTTCATCAACTGCGTACTCTGCCAAGACAGGATCCGCTGGGCCTTCATCGCTGTTTGCCCCCCCTTGGTACCGGGGACCAACAACCAATGGTAAAACCAGTTCATACGCACCGTCGATCTTGGGAACCGACTGCACATAACTGAGGGTGACGGCAACGGGCTGGCCCGGCATCAGGTTCGCGATGTTCTGCGTGAACATGTTGGGTCTATGCTGGGTCAGCAGGGCAGCCGCCTTGCCCTCCTGCTCGGCTTTTTTGAACGTCTGTTCCGCCTCGGCCTTACGCTGAATCTGCGCCTGAACCACTTCGTCGCCGACTTGCATCTGCATGGAATAGACGGCCGCATTCTGACTAAGCGGGAAAAGGTATTCCGCAGACATGGGAAATTCCGTGGGGTTGGCGAATATCTGACGGACCCGAACCGTTGCCATATTCCCCTGAATATCAACCTTGAGGTCGGATTTCAGCAATGGCATGTCCACCTCACCCTCCGCAGTAGAGCCTACCACGCGACCGGCAAGGTCATCCACGGTCTGAGCGTATGCCGCGGATGTCCAAACTCCGGGCAGTAGAAAAAATGTCAGAGAAACAATCTGTCGTATCATATGTCCGTTCCTTTGATGGATTGAATGTCGAGGGATGCAAGCGCCGCCGCGTCCAGTTCCGCGCCAAGCTTGGGATCCAACGTCCAGGGTGTGATCCGTTGAACACTGCTCCAGGTGCCGCCCGATCCAGTCATCCAACGCCAGATCGCCTCACCCACGCTGGGTGCGACCTGCCCGGATTGAGATACGTAGCTGACCACTACTCGCCACTGGTCCCCATCGGGGCCAATCGCCTGGTAATAAGCGCTGGGGACGCCGTTGTATCGCGTGCCGAGAAAGCGAACCTTGTATCCCAAACCGCGCAGACAGATTTCAGGCGCATGCAGGTGACGCAAAGGCGCCCGCGAACTGACCACATTCAGACCCAGCGGACCGAATTGCGCCTTTTGCGCTTCGCCGCCATAGGTTTCGAAATAGGTAGCTTCCAGCGGTGTCAGCGGCACGTCCTGAGCCCTGATTCCATGGATTTGGGCTGGCATCTCCGGCCCATTGACCATGCCGGAAATATCCACCGGATCAGGCTTCAGTGAGACAATTGCCAAACTCGCGAGCAGACAGATCAGACCCGCCGGCAAGGAAAGGCTCGTAGACGCGTAACATCTCGATGGGGCGTTGTCGGCAACGCCGGCGTTGCTCGGTCGATAGAACAGTGCAAAGGGCAGAACAGTCAGGCCAAGCGTCACTAATCCTACGAGCGAGTGCCAAGGTTCAGCCATCACATCCAGATCGTTGACAAGACCAATAGCCAGCAAGGAGATACGCAGGCTGTTTCCCAACGCCGCGCAACCGACCATCGCCAACAGGCTTGCCAATGCCGTCAAAAAACGTGGGCGCATGATCGCGTTCTGGGTCACGACAAAGGCCAGCGACAGCAATAGCCCCGAGGCCCCTGAACACGGCAAGTCCACAAGAATATCGCGTTGTTCCAACGTGATACGCACCCCGTCGCAAACAACGTCGGCAAACAACAGCGTTAGCATCTGGCACGAAATTTCCGCCGAGATCATTTGCAACGGAAATCCCAAGGTGCGCTGCAACACCACTTCGGTCGGAAGGGAAAACAGAAACAGCGCTGCCATCCAGAACGGTGACAGGGCAAAGGGTCTTTGTTCCAGGCGCAACAGCCGGACAACGGCAAAGACGTCCACCGCAAGCGCCAGAGCGCTGAGGATATTGATGGCCAATACCTGACCCAATAACCGGATTAAGGCCGCCGTGAACAAAAGCACCAGAACCGGGGCTTTGGCACTGCTTCCATTGGCCTTGCCGCTTAGCAGACTGGCGCAACCCAGACCGACAATCAAAAGGACGTAGAGATACCCGTAAGACCCGTAAGCCGGACTTACCCAACTTTGGACAAGCCAATGCACGGGTTGCGCCGCGAGGATTGCGGAGGCCGCCGCCATTGCGGCCCATGTCAGGGGTTCGGTGATCGTTCTTTTCATACCGCCAGAATTGCGGACGAATGCGCACTTCCTCTGCCTAAGATGTGCAGAATTTCATGAAATCGAGTGCGTTAGGACGCGGCTGGCGCTCGGTACAACCGACGCATCACCATGGGAGTCAGGTACATCGGAATCTGATAGGCACCGATAAAAACCAATATGGGCGCGGTGATGTCGGGCGGCAGAGCGAGAAAAAAAATCGCGACATTTCGGTTTCCGGCGATCAGAGAGATCGCGATGGACTTTTCGGCCGCCATCCGGCCGCGCGTCAGGAAAAACGAAAACACCTGGGTGCCGAAATTGGCCAGACATGCGAACACGAACCAGAAAACCGCGACCCCCGGATCAACCAGCGCGGTCGCAGTGACCGATGGCATCAAACCGATAACAAAGACGGCAAGCGTGATCGTAGCCAGCCCTTCGATGTTCTTAAGGGCCGCCGGGGTTGGGTTGCGCAAGAACAACCGACGCAGCGCGACGGCGGAAAGCGTCGCAACCGCAATCGTCAGGAACAGGCGAAGCACGGCGGTCAGGACAGACTGAATGTCGCCCAGTTCAGGCATCATCAAGAAAATGGGAAACGCAGTCAGTGGCAAAACCGCAGTACCAATCACCATCAGACGCAACGCATGTTCGGCCGGGTATCCCATCATAAGGCACATATTGGCGCTTCCGGAAATCGAAGGTGCAGAGGCCATGATGAGCAGAGACAGGAACACTGCCGTGCCTGTCCAACTGCCCAGAAACCCGATTGCCAGGACCAACATTGGTATGCCCAGCTGAAACGCGGCGACCGTTTTCACCACCTGATGCAGATCCGCCAAAGACCCCAAAAGCGACGCGGGCTCCATTCGCAGCACCGTCAGAAACAACAACAACGCCACCAGCGGCGGTAGCAACGCCCGCATCGGCTCCGCCAATCCCGGCAGCAGCAATCCGGCGGCCAGCCCTGCTACCAGGACGTAAGGCCCATGGCGGGCCGCCAGATGTAGAGGGTTCACTTCCTGCTACCCGCCGGGGCTCTGGCGCAGGTTTTCTGGTAGCCAGGTGGCCAGGTCAGGGAACCAGATCAGGACAAACACCATCAGCACCATGATCAGGAACATCGGGATTGCGGCACGCGCGATATAGCTCATTTCGTGGTTCGTCATGCCTTGCATTACGAACAGGTTGAACCCGATCGGCGGCGTGATCTGCGCCATCTCAACGACGACGACGATGAATATCCCGAACCAGATCAAGTCGATCCCAGCATCGCGGATCATCGGCTCGACCACAGCCATGGTCAGCACCACCGAGGAAATACCGTCCAGGAAACAGCCCAGAACGATATAAAAGACCAACAGAACCATCAGTAGTTCGAACCGCGTCAGTTCCCACCCTGCGATCAGGTCGGCCAACCCGCGCGGAAGACCGGTGAACCCCATGGACAGAGACAGGAATGCAGCCCCCGCAAGGATCAACGCGATCATCGCGCTGGTTCGCGTCGCACCCATCAGGCTTTCGGTGAAGGTCTTCCAAGTGAGCGATCCCTGCCCTGCGGCCAGCAACAATCCTCCGATCACACCAAAGGCAGCCGCCTCGGTCGCGGTGGCATAGCCCAGATACATTGACCCAATCACCACCATGATCAGCAGGATCACGGGCAACAGGAAACGCGAGTTTCTCAGCTTCTCGGAAAAACTCAGCTTGTTTTCGGTGTTCGGGTTCCAGTCTTTCCCGAACTTCGAATAGATCGCGACGTAACCCATGAACATTGTTGCCAGTACCAACCCCGGCAGGATGCCCGCAAAGAACAGCTTGGTGATCGATTCATTGATGGTCACGCCATAGACAATCAGCGTCAGTGAGGGCGGGATCATCAAACCTAGCGTCGCAGCGCCAGTCAGCGTACCAATGATCATCCGCTCGGGGTAGTTGCGTTTGCGCAGTTCAGGGATCGACATTTTGCCGACCGTCGTCAGCGTTGCTGCCGACGATCCGGAAACGGCGGCGAAGACCGTGCAGCCCACGATATTGGTATGCACCAACCCACCGGGCAAAGGCGCCATCCATGGCGAAAGGCCCTTGAACATATCCTCGGATAATCGCGTTCGATACAGGATTTCGCCCATCCAGATGAACATTGGCAGCGCCGTCAGGGTCCATGAAGAGGACGCCGACCAGATGGTTGTGATCATCACATCGCCTACTGGCCGCGTGGTAAACAGTTCCATCCCGACCCACGCGACGCCCATCAGCGCTAGGCCAACCCAGACACCAGTGCCGAGCAGAGTGAAAAGGACAAACAGAAAGAGGATAATGACAGACAGGTTTTCCATGCGCTCACTCCCCGTGGCTTTGATCGGCCAGATCGCGGACGATACGGTGTTCGCCACGGAACAGGACATGGATCAGGTGATCCGTCAGGGCGATGGCCAGAATGACAGCGCCGATTAGCATCGTTGATTGTGGAATCCAGAGCGCGGTTTTGTCCTGCCCCTGGCTGACATCGTTGAACTTCCAGCTCCAGTAGACAAAGCGGTAGGCGTACCAGCAGAAGTACCACATCACGGCGGAACCGATGGCAAAGCACCAGATTTCCAGAATGCGACGCACCCCGTCCGGAACCGCGTTCAACAGGATCGAAACACGTATATGGCTGCCCCGATTCAGCGCATTGGCAAACGCAAGAAATGACGCCGCGGCCATTGCGTAACCGGCGTAATCGGGTGCTCCGGGGAACACCTCGCCTGTCCAACGGGCCAGCATCTGCACCACGATGAGCAGAAGAATGGCGATCAGGCTAAGCGCCGCCAGAACCCCTGCTGCCTGATAAATGAAATCCAGTACGGACCGAAGCCCTCGCAATGCCGCCATGTTGTCCCCGCGTCGTTGTTATTGGATATGAAACGGGCGGCAGTATGCACCGCCGCCCGGAAGGGGATGATTACTGAGACGCGTTGAAGGAATCGACGATTGCTTTGCCCTCGTCGCCCGCGGCCTCAAGCCATTCGTTGGTCATGGTGACGCCAATCTCTTTCAACTCATTCGTCATCTGCTCGGATGCCGGACCAACATTCATGCCGCCATCGCGAAGTCCCTGCAGCGTAAAGCCAGTGTATTCCTTGGCGCGCCAGTTGCCCGCATATTCCGCCAGTTCGGCGCAGGCCTTGATAACGTTCTTGTTCGCGTCGGATACGCCAGCCCATACATCCGAGTTGACCATCACATAGTTGCGCGGCAGCCAGGCATCCACTTCGTAGAAATAGTTCAGGCTTTCCCAGACTTTCCGGTCATACCCGGTCGACCCCGACGACACCATCGAGTCTGCAACACCGGTTGCGAACGCCTGACTGATTTCAGCGGCTTCGATGGTCACTGGAAGCATACCGGTGAGTTCCGCCAAGCGAGATGTCGCGTTGTTGTAGGACCGGAACTTGATGCCTTCCATATCGGCGACCGAGTTCACTTCGTTCTTGAAGTACAGGCCCTGCGGTGGCCACGGCACGGCATAAAGCAAGGTCAGGTTCTGCTCTGCCAACAGCTTTTCAATCGAGGGCTTCGCAGCTTCCCAAAGCTTGGCGCTATCATCAAATGAAGTTGCCAGGAACGGAATGGAATCGAACCCAAACAGCGCGTTTTCGTTCTGGTGACCGGACAGTAGCCGCTCGCCAATCGGCGCTTGCCCGGTCTGAATTGCGCGTTTGATGTCAGCGCCCTTGAACAAGGAACCAGACGGATGGGTGACGATTTCGATCTCACCACCGGTCCCGGTCGTCACGCATTTCGCAAATTCCGCGCCTGTTGCCGAGTGGAAGTTTGACGCCGAATAGGCCATGGGCATATCCCATTTTTCGGCCATCGCCGGAACAGTTGCAGCGGCGGTCAAAGCGGTTGCTGCCAGAAGGCTTGTCAATTTCTTCATCATTTTCTCCCTGTCTAATTCTAAGTTGCCGATGTTTTTCACCAGTATTTATCAAGTCGCGTAACGTGACGGAGCATACACGCTCATGTCAGTGTTCGGCGTCCGACCCGCAATCATTTGCGCCAGCAGACGTCCTGTTTTCGGCCCGCCCGTCAAACCGATGTGATGGTGTCCAAAGCCCATGTATGCACCTTCAACGCCCGGCACCTCGCCGATAACGGGGATCGAGTCCGCCGGTGCGGGCCTGTGTCCCATCCATTCCACTTCCTCCTTCCATGTCACTCCCGGAAAGGCCGCCCGGGCGTTCTTGCGCATCAGATCAAACGGCGCGCGCGAAGGCGCAGCGTCGAGCCCGCCGAATTCGACAATTCCCGCCAGCCGAATGCGTCCCTCCATGGGCGTGGCCACGAACTTGCCCGAGGCCACCATAACCGGACTGCGCGGCATGGCAGAAGGCTCTACCAATTCAAGATGATAACCACGTTCACTTTCAAGAGGAACAGAAACACCCAATTGTTTGGCCAACGGGCCAGACCAGACTCCGGCCGTCACGATTGCCGTGTCGCAGGAAATCGTCTCACCGTCGGCCCGCACGCCCGTCACCCGGCCGTCGTCGCGAACAACATCGTCGACAGAAGCCCGGATAATCCTGCCACCGTTTTCCTCGACATGCGCGGCCAAGTCTTTCACGTATCGGCCCGGGTCAGTGATATGGCCGTGATCCGAGAGTTTTGCAGCGAACCCGATATCTTGGCTGAAGACCGGATCGTAGGCGTGAAAGGCCTGGCCTTCCAGCTCCTCCCAATTAAAGCCGTGCCTGCGCCGGACATCCCAGCCAAAGGCGTCTCCTTCAAAATGGGCGCGGTTTTCGTACAGAAACAAGTAATCAGATGGCACGATCCATTTCTCGGCCCCGGTGCCTTCGGCCAGCGCCTTGTGATCATTCAGACTGTCGCCCACGATCGGCGCCAGCGCGGCTGCAATCCGCTCCACGTCATCAGAGTTCGCGTGTTTCAGATAGCGCGTAAGCCATGGGATTAGCTTCGGTAGATACCCCCATTTCAAGAACAGCGGTTGAGTGGGACTAAGCAGCATTTTCGGCGCTTTGCGAAGCAATCCCGGAACGGTCACCGGAATGATTGAACAAGACGCCAGCACCCCACCATTGCCATGCGAGGTCCCCTCACCTGGCCCAGCTTTGTCGATCAGGATCACGTTGTGACCATCCCGTTGCAGCCAGACGGCTGCCGAAACGCCAACAATACCAGCGCCAATAATGGCTATGGTCTTCTGTACGCTCATGCGGCCACGGCTTTCGACACTGCAAAGTGGTCGAGCCTGCTCAGATCGGGTTTTGCGCCCAAACCCGGGCCGTCGGGGACAATAACCTCGCCCCTCTTCACCTCGAAGGGTTCTTCCAAAATGTCCTCAGCCAGGAAGTATGAGGCCTGATAGAACTCGCAGCCCAAGGTTACTTCCGGTGTCGCGGCGATCATGTGGGTGCCCGCCAGATGCGCCAATCCGGCCTCAAACATATCTCCACCATAGGCGCTCAGGCCATGCGCGGCGGCGATACGGGCAACAGTTTGACCACGTGTCAGACCACCGGATTTCATGATTTTCACCGAAACACCGTCGCAAATTCCTTCACGAGCGGCGCGCTCCATGTCCTCGGGGCCAAAAACACTTTCATCAGCCAGCAAGGGCACATCCGTCATTTGCCGCAGCTTTGCCATCATACCGTAGTGATGTGCCCGCACGGGTTGCTCGATGAAGTCCGGCTTGAACTGCGCCACATCCCGCACCTGAGAAGGCGCGTCCTCGATGCTGAGGCCTTGATTATAGTCGACACGTACCGAGAATTCGGGACAGTTCTGGGCCAAATACTCCAACCGCATGATGTCGAAAGCGTGGTCTTTGAACCCGGTCTTCAGTTTGACGATCCGAACCCCATCTTCCCGCAGGCGCGCGAGCAGTTCGATATCCCGCGAAAAATCAGGATTGGCGATTGAGCAGCTCAATGGGATCGTGTCCCGGCATTTTCCGCCCAACAGAGACCAGACCGGTACGGCGGATATCCTGCCGGCAAGGTCAAGCAAAGCCGTTTCCAGCGCTGCCTTGGCCTCGGTACAATGCGCCACCGCATATGCGGCCCGAGACATTATTGCGGCCCTGTCGGCGACCCTTGCGCCTATGACCAAGGGCCGCAGATAGCGATCGAGCGCCGCGTATGTCGCCTCGGGCGTACCGGTGAACACCGACCAGGGCGACGCCTCGCCAAAGCCCTGAGTGCCATCCTCAGACGTCAGCCGCAGGACAACAACCTCGCAAACACCTTCGACGGACCCAATTCCGTGATCGCGACGGGATGTGACCGGCAGTTCAAGATGCCACAGGTCGTATCCAATGATTTTTTGTGTCAGATCGCCCATTCGTCCTCTCCGCGATGGAACGAAGCCTGCCTTGACCGTCATATCATTTCAAATACTATATTTTCGTAGGTCCATCATAAGAAATGATGAGGTAAACCGTGTCGCTGCGCTTTCGTCAGTTGCAGGCGTTTCACGCCATTATGGAAACCGGAACCGTTACTGGGGCCGCATCGGTGCTTGGAATTTCACAACCCGGCATCAGCAACCTGCTTGCGCAGTTGGAGCGAGAAGCTCGGCTGCCTCTGTTCGAACGCAACAAGGGCCGGCTGCTACCGACCCCCGAGGCAGAGCTGTTGTATCGCGAGGTCGATACTGTGGTGCGCGGCTTGGATCACGTTGCTCAGGCCGTTTCTGATCTGCAGAACAAGCATCCCGGGCAATTGCAGGTGGCGGCCCCTCATCTTCTATCGTTCGGCTTTATGCCGCGAGAGATTGCGCGATTTGCCAAATCACGTCCCAACCTGTCCGTCAGCTTTCAATCGCAGTATTCCTCAAAAATTCAGGAATGGGTCATTTCCGGCCTGTTCGAGATCGGCATCGTCGAGATGCCAATTCTCCACGACACACTGAACTATCAGGTCTTTCACTTCGAAACGGTGGTAACCTTTCCGGAAGGCAGCCATTTGGCCGCTTATGACGTGTTAACGCCAGAGCTTTTGGAAAATGAAGCCTTCATCGTCATGGGCCCCGAACATCAGACCCACCGTCGAACCCGCGACATCTTTCAGGCCGCTGGGCGATCGTGGCAAACCCGGATTCACACGCATTTGTCCGAGAACCTGTTGAGTTTCGTCAAACAGGGTATGGGCGTCGCAATGATCGACCCTTTCACGGTCACGTTCGATGGCGAGAGCGGGTACCAGACCCGCCCATTTAGTCCGGCCGTGACGCTGGACCTTGCCATCATCACAGCCAAGGGACGGCCACTATCGACGATCGCGCAGGAGTTTCTGGCCCAGTTGACCCCGTCGATTGCGTCTTATGCCACCCATTCGGAGACCGGAGCCGCGGCTTCGTGAAGCTGCTGAGAATGAATGTCGACCAGTGTCGGACCATTATGCTCAACGGCTTTCTTCAGGACTTTGCTCAGGTCATCCAGATCTTTCACAGTCCATGATTTGACACCAAAGGCCGAGGCGACGGCGGCATGATCGGTCCGGTTAAAATCAACGTTGTAATAACGCTGACCAAAACCCGCATCCTGACCTGCCTTGATCCATCCGAAGACCGAATTTGAGAACACGATCGAGGTGATCGGCATGTTGTGTCGCACCATCGTTTCAAACTCACCGCAAGTGAAACCGAAGGAACCGTCGCCCATCACCGCCAGCGTCTTGACCGATGGTCGACCCACGTGCGCCCCCATGGCAGCCCCCAATGAATACCCCAACGCACCATGTGCCCGGTTGGTGATAAAGTGTCGCCCTGGCTTGCGCCAACGGTAGTGGGCGCTGAAATAGGGGCAAGGCGTACCGGGATCAGCGACGACAATCGCATCGTCATCAAGAATATCCATCAGCGAGGCCATCACGGCCTCGGGCCGGATCGGAGTTTCCCGGCTGGCGGCAAGCGGGGCAAATGCCGCCATCTTTGCTTCCCACGCCGCACGGGCCTTGGCAGCACCGCCCAGGTTGGGCAGATCGTTCCGCGCCTCCAAGGCGCTCGCCAGTGCCTCAAGCGCAAGCCGGGCATCGGCGCAAATAGCCACCTCGGTCTGATAGTTTGCACCGATGACCATCGGATCACTGTCGATATGAATGATTGTGGTATCCCGCGCGGGGCTGCGCCAGCGTTCCGTCGTGACCGACCCCGCACGGCATCCGACAAAAACGACGACATCGGCTTGATCCACAACGGCCCGAGTCGCCGGAACGCCTCCGTTGGAGCCCACAACGCCCAGCGCGAGCGGGTCGGTTTCGGCAATCGATCCCTGCCCGGAAACAGTCGTCGCAACGGGTATGTCCAACAGGCCCGCAACCCGGCGCAACGCATCAGTGGCCCTGGACAGAACCGGCCCGCCTCCACATACGATGACGGCAGACTTCGACCTGGTAAGAATGTCAGCGGCGGCTTCGATTGCATCCAGATCAGGACCGCCTCGCTCAGCCGGATAGCTGCGGTGTCGGGCATCCGCCCAAATCTCGGCTTCGTCCACCTGCCCCTTTTGCGTGTCGAAGGGCAGAGCTAGATGAGTTGCACCCGGTGTGCCGGTTGTCATCGCCCGAAACGCCGCGCGCACCATCGCTGGCAATCGTGCCGCGTCATCCAGCGAAGCGTTCCATTTCGCCAGCGGTTTGAACAGTGCAGGTTGATCCAACTCGGTCAAAGGGTATTTCCCACGGCTTGTCGTGGCGACATCCGAGGTGATCGCCAGAATGGGAACCGAGCTTTCATTGGCTTCGACCACACCTGGCAGGATATAAGTCGCTCCGCCTCCCGACGGACCTTCGCACACACCCGGCTTGCCGGTCACACGGGCGTAGCCGTCCGCCATGTAAGCCGCGTGCCGTTCGTCCCGCGTCAGAATGTGCTGAATTCCGTGATCCATCCGCGCCAACGCGTCATAGAAGGGCAATGTGGTATCCCCGCACAAGCCGAACATGTGCTTCACGCCATGCGCCTCAAGCATGCGCACCATCGCCTCGGCTCCGGTCAGATAATTCGTCCCTGTCATGGTTTTTGATTCCTTCATATTCGACCTGCACACAGAACTGTATACAGTTTTGTATATTGATTTCAAGCGCGGCCTGTGGCACCTGTGGGCCGAAGGAAAAAGGACGATTTCCATGGCAGGTCCACGCGTTGACGACATCTACGATCAGGTAAAGGCGATGGCCGTCTCGTTTCGGCTTCGGCCCGGCGACAGGTTGAACGAAGTAGCGCTATCAAAAGAACTGGGAGTCAGTCGGACCCCCTTGCGAGAAGCGTTGAACCGGCTGGTCGCCGAACGGCTGTTCAATTTTCGCCCCGGCCAGGGGTTTTTCTGCCGCCCGCTGGATGCGCAAAGCGTGTTTGACCTGTTCGAACTGCGCCAGATTATCGAGGTCGCCGCTGTGCGTGCCGCCTGTGAAAAAGCGTCTGACGAAGAACTTCAGGCGCTGCATGATGAGCTTTATGCGACAGGCATTGAAATCACCGGCCTGACGATCGAAGAAGCCGTCAGCAGGGACGAGGCATTCCATCTGGGCATCGCCAACCTGTCCGGCAACAACGAACTGCTACAGACCCTGATCCGGATCAACGAGCGAATCCGCTATATCCGCTGGATTTCAATGAGTCTGGACCGGGTTCAGCGTTCGAAGGACGAACACAAGCGGGTCATGCAGGCCCTTCTCAACCGCGAGGCGGATGAGGCTGCACATGTGTTGGGCGCTCACATTACCAAACGTATGGATCAGGTGCAGGACGCTGTACGCCACGGGATTTCCAGCATCTACATGGAAGGGTCCGAAGACATCTCGGCCCGCATCATCGAGGAGGCATAATGATGATCGCGCAAGGCGGAAAATCCATATACGGCGCATCTGTTGGCATTCTCATGCTGGATGCCCAATTCCCTCGAATCCCCGGCGATATGGGGAATGCGCTGACATGGCCGTTTCCGGTGCTCTACCGCATCGTGCGGGAAGCCTCGCCGGATCGGGTGGTCCGGCACAGGGCCGAAGGTATGCTGGATGCGTTCATCGACGCCGCGCGCGAACTGGTCAAAGATGGTGCAGATGGCATCACCACAAATTGCGGATTCCTGTCCCTGTTCCAGCAAGAACTGTCAGAGGCGGTCCCGGTCCCGGTCGTGACATCCTCGCTGATGCAGGTCGACATGGTGAACCGCATTCTTCCCGCCGGGAAACGCGCTGGTATTCTGACGATATCAGCATCCACGCTAACCAAAGATCACCTGCGCAGCGCCCAGGTGCCCGACGGGACACCCATCGGCACTACAGAAGGCGGGAGCGAATTCACCCGCGCGATTCTGGGGAACGAACTGACATTGGACGTCGACAAGGCGCGCACAGACAACGTTGACGCTGCGCTGGCCTTGCAATCCGAAAATCCTGACCTTGGCGCCGTCGTTTTGGAGTGCACGAATATGTGCCCGTACGCCGCAGATATTCGGCAAGCGACGGGGTTGCCGGTCTTTTCCATTGTGACATTGGTCAGTTGGTTTCAGGCCGGACTCGTGCCGCCGCGCTTCACTGAGGCCTGACCAAAGCGCCCGCGTTCAAAAAACGCACCAAGACGTGCATTGCGCTTGTCGCCAAAAGTCCTTATGCGTCCCGCCCGCCGGTCGCAGCCTACCCGGCTATCAAAACAAGGACTGAAAAAATGAAAACTACTTTGGTCTGCTCAGGCGGACTGGATTCCGTGTCGCTGGCACATGTGTTGGCGGCGGACAGGCATCTTTCGCGGCTTGTGTCCTTCGACTATGGCCAGCGCCACACCAAGGAACTTTCTTTCGCGGCGGCCTGTGCTGAACGGCTGAACGTACCCCATCACGTAATCGACTTGCGGTCGGTCGGAGCGTCTTTGACCGGCTCAGCCCTGACCGACGACGTTGACGTACCGGATGGGCACTACGCGGAAGATACAATGAAAGTAACCGTCGTCCCCAATCGCAACGCGATCATGCTGACAGTCGCATATGGTGTGGCTGCCGCGCAGGGGGACGACGCGGTTGCTGCTGCCGTGCATGGCGGTGATCACTTTATCTACCCTGATTGCCGCCCCACGTTTACGGGCGCTTTCAATGCCATGCAGCGAGCTGCGCTGGACGGCTATGCGGATGTGGCGCTGCACGTACCTTTCGTTCACCGCAGCAAGGCGGATATTGTTGCCGAGGGCGCGCGTGTAGGCACTCCGTTCGATCAGACGTGGTCATGTTACAAGGGCGGCGATGTTCACTGCGGCCGTTGCGGCACCTGTGTCGAGCGGCGCGAGGCGTTCGATTTGGCCGGCGTACCGGACCCCACCGAGTACGAAGACGCCGAATTCTGGAAATCGGCCATTGCAGAGGCACAGGTCTGATGTACCGGATCACCAAAGAGTTCCACTTTTCCGCCTCGCACCAGCTGACACACCTGCCGGAAGACCACCAATGCGCCCGCATGCATGGGCACAACTATATTGTCGTGGTCGAACTGGCCGGAAAGGATCTAAATGCCGACGGGTTCGTGCGTGATTATCACGAGCTCAAACCGCTCAAGACCTATATCGATGACGAGTTTGATCACCGGCACCTGAATGAAGCGCTGAACGTGGTCTCGACTGCGGAAAACCTCGCGCGGCATTTCTTTGACTGGTGTTTTGACCGGTGGCCTGAAACCGCTGCGGTCCGAGTGTCCGAAACACCCAAGACCTGGGCCGAGTATCGCCCATGACCCTACGGATTTCCGAAATCTTCGGCCCCACAGTACAGGGCGAAGGCGCGCTTATTGGCCAACCGACGGTCTTTGTGCGCTCGGGCGGATGCGATTTTCGCTGCAGTTGGTGCGACAGTCTGCATGCCGTAGATAGCGCCTATCGCCACGATTGGACCGCGATGGAGACTGAGGCCATCTGGGCGGAGGTTCAGCGTCTTTCAGGTGGACGGCCCCTGACCGTGTCTCTGTCTGGCGGCAACCCTGCCATTCAGGACTTTGGCCCGCTGATCAAGCATGGGGTTTCTCGAGGCTATGCTTTTGCATGCGAAACTCAGGGTTCGATCGCCAAACCGTGGTTTTCCGACCTTGCAATTCTGGTACTCAGCCCGAAGCCGCCCAGCAGTGGCGAGGAGATGAACTGGGCCGCATTCGAAGCTTGCCTGGCTGAGCGTCCAGATCAAACGGCCTTGAAAATCGTGGTCTTTGACGACGCCGATTTCAACTGGGCTCGCGACGTCGCCGATCAGTATCCGGACCTGCCGCTGTATCTGCAGCCCGGCAACCCTGAAACCGACCCCTCCAGCCCTGTTGATCTAACCAATGCCACCAACCGCTTGGAATGGCTGATCGACAAAACATTGAATGCCGGATGGTTCACACCACGCATTCTGCCTCAGCTACACGTTCTGGTCTGGGGCAATAAACGCGGCGTCTGACCCGCAGGAGAGACAAGATGACCGACAGTATCTACAGCAACCTCACCCAACTGGGTGGTGAAACGAAAATGCCCGCCAGCCCGGAAGAAGCCGTGCTGGAGCGGGTACAGAACCCGCAGGCAGACGTGGATTACAATGTGCGCTTCACCGCGCCAGAATTCACCTCGCTCTGCCCGATGACCGGGCAGCCCGACTTTGCCCATCTGGTGATCGACTATGTGCCCGATCAGTGGTTGGTGGAAAGCAAGGCGCTCAAACTGTTTCTGGGCTCGTTCCGCAACCATGGGGCGTTCCACGAGGATTGCACGGTTTCGATCGCGCGCCGCCTGCAAGAGTTCCTGGAGCCCCGGTGGTTGCGCATCGGCGGATACTGGTATCCGCGCGGCGGCATTCCGATCGACGTGTTCTGGCAAACCGGTCCAATGCCCGAAGGCGTCTGGATTCCCGATCAAGGCGTGCCCCCATACCGCGGGCGCGGTTAAGACGGTAAGAGTTGGGCGGTGGGCGAAACCCACAAGCCGGGAGTTTAGACTCTGGCTTTTTCGAACGCTGCCCAAGCCGCCTGAAACGTTTCGAAGTCAAAGCCCGGCTGACTGGCCGCGTCCAGAACAATGCGCTCGGTCGTCAGCAGTTTCTGGATTGCCCCTTCCAGCTGGGTGACCACATCCTCGGGCACAACCAGCGCGCCGTGACGGTCAGCGTGTATCAGATCACCCGGATTGACCGTCAGGCCAAAGATCGAAACGGGCGTGTCGATCTCGCGCACATGAACAAAACCATGGCTTGGCCCCACCGACCCGGCGACCACGGGGAATCCTTCGGGCACGTCGCCGAGATCGCGCATAACGCCATTTGTCAGGGCTCCGGACATACCGAACCCCTTGTGGACCGTCGTGTTGATCTCGCCCCAATAGGCACCAATACAATCCGGATAATCCACGTCCTCGATCACGGCGACTGAGGGGCCGGGCGCTTCGGCCATGTATTTGTAATAGGCCATGCGGCGGGTCTTAATGACGTCCGCCGCCTCGGTTGGTGGATTGACCGCCGCGATTTTTGCTGTCCGGGCATACCCGACTATAGCGGGTTCATCAGGTGCCGAGCACAGCATGGTGCCTCGGGTGAAGCTGTCGAACCCACGCTTGCCCTGCGCCACTTCGATGGCGTTGCAAACGGTGGGGGTGTCGACCTCGCGGAGCAAAGTCAAAAGGGACGGCGTCATGTGTCCTCCAACCAGCGGATCAGAGCCGCTGTCGTTTCATTTGGTTTTTCCAATGTGGGCAGGTGACCTGCCCCGTCGATGACTTCGAGACTGCTGTTTGGCAGCAGGTCATGCATCAATTCATGGCGTTCAACCGGGCAAAGTCCATCTTCCCGCCCACACAGAACCAACGTTTTACCGGGATAGGCCGACAACGTCATTCGCTGGTCCGGGCGATCCATCAGCGCCTGCGACTGACGCAGAAAAACATCCGGCCCCAGATCAGTGGCCATCGCCATGCACAAATCCAGAATGGCCCCTTGGCGCGGGCCGTCGGCCAAGTAATTCGGCTTCATCTCGTCGCGCATGACGTGCCACAACCGACCTTCGCCCACCGCCGCCATCTGGGAGCCGCGGCGGGATTTGACCTCGGGCTTTTCGGCTAGTGGATTGGTATCCAGCAGCGCCAGCCTTTCCACACGTTCAGGAGCCTGCCGCAGCACTTCCATCGCTACGATACCGCCCATCGAAAGGCCAGCCAGCGCAAAGACTGATGGCGCGCGTCGCAACAGATCAGCCGCCATGTCCTGAACGCTATCGTGACCGCACAACGGAAAAGTCATTACGGGCATCCGGCTGGACAATGCCTCGATCTGCGGGCCAAAGAGGCGGGCATCACACATCATGCCCGGCAAAAGGATCAAGGGTGTCATGCCGAAGTCAGCTTTGCCCCCTCGGACAGCGCGGCCAGCTTGGCATAGGCGATCTGAGGGTCGACCGCGCCAAACCCCGCAAAAGTTCCGAAACCGCAATCACTGCCAGCGATCACCCGATCCACACCGACGATGGCGGTGAACCGTTCGATCCGTTGGGCTACAAGTTCAGGGTGTTCCACAAAGTTGGTAGTTGTGTCGACAACACCGGGAACGAGAACTTTGTCATCAGGTATCTCGGTTTTGCGATCACGGAACACCGTCCATTCATGCGCGTGACGCGGGTTTGAGGTTTCGAACAGCACATAGCGCGACTTGGTCGCCATCAGCGTACTGAACACCTTGTCCATCGCGATGTCGCAGCAATGCGGCCCCTCGTAATTGCCCCAGCAGATGTGAACGCGAACGCGATCCTGCGGAACGTTCTCAAGCGCGTGGTTCAGCGCCTCGACATGCATGTCGGCTATCTTGACGAATTCGTCGTCCGAGAGGTCTGTGAACAACATATGGCGCGAAAGGGCCAGGTCAGGGCAATCCAGTTGCAAATCCAGACCGGCTGCCACGATAGTTTCGTATTCCTCTTTCATGGCGTCGGCAAGCGCTGCCAGATAGGCCTCACGCGTGGGGTAGAAATCGTTCTGCAGGAAAAGGGAAACAACGCCTGGCGATGCGGCGTTCATGAACCCATGCTCGGCACCATGCTGCGCCATCGCCGCCTTCAGATTGGCGATGTCCTTTTCAAGCTCGCCCTGCCCTTTCGAGCGCACATCTCCGGTACACATCGGACGCGCGTATTGCGGCGTACCGCCATCATTGGCCAACCGTTGCAAAAAGCTGGGAAACATTTTCAGATCGGCCGGCGCGTTACGCGGGCTGTCACCCGAGAAGCCTGTATAGCGATCCTTCACATACGTCGCATACGAGATCTTCGAGGTCTCGCCGTCACTGACGATGTCGACCCCGGCCTCGACCTGTTTGCGCACGGTTTCCGAGACCGCGTCGGTCATGCAGGCATCAAAGGCGTCAGTGCCGTAAGGTTTTTCATTTTCGCGGGCGAAGATGAAGTCCACCACTTCCTGCGTACGTGGCAGAGACCCAACATGTGTGGTTTTGACGGTCATCAGAGCCTCCTCAGATTTTTCGCGCCATCAGAACAGTATGGCTTTGGGTTTCGGGATCCTCGGCCAGAAACCCGGTCATCAGCAGCCCGTTTTCTTCCAGACACACGGCATAGTCAGCGGGCGACAAAGAGGCGTGATAGACAAGCTCTTCGCCTACCGTGCCGCTAACTTCGCCCGCACGCGGACCGACGGTCAGCATCAGCATGCCACCAGATCGCAAGTGGTCGGACATACGGGCAATACAGGCTTTTTGTTCTTCCGCTGTCAGGTGGAAGAAGCTGTTCCATGCGATGATACCGTCGAATTTCTGACCCAATTCGAACTCCCGCATATCGGCCAACCGCCAATCGCCATCGGGCCAACGGTCGCGGGCAATGGCAAGCATCGCTTCGGAAAAATCGACACCCGTGACATCAAAGCCTTCGGCCTTGAACCAGCGCGCAATCGGATCGCCGGCCCCACAGCCCAGATCCAGCACGTGATCTCCAGGCTTGAGGCTGGCTGTGAAGCGCGCCAACCAGCGCGCTTCGAACAAGGCCTTTGAACGGCGCTTATCGTATTCCGTTGCTTGCCGTTCATAGACGGCATGGGTGTCTTGCGGGTCTGCATTCATCCTGTCCAGGTCGCTCCTGCCGGGTCATCGGTTGCGGTGATCCGGTACAGGCCTGCCTGCCCGGTCATTGAGGGTTGAACGCTATAGGATTCGCCGGGAAGAACCAAAGCTGTATCACCAGCGGACAAGGTAACCTCATATCCGTCGATCGAAAGACGCCAATGGCCGCTGGCCGGCATCAGAACAACTGGTTTATCTGCAGCCACTGGCTCGGTCATACAGGACCCACGCCCAAGGAAGTCGACCTCGAAACCGGGCTTGTCCTTGATCAGGCTATTCTCACCGATCACCGGCGCGGGCTTGTTGGCCGACAACGCCATCAAATCCCAATAGCGCGCGACGTACTTTCCGACGACCTCTTCGACCGGAACCTCGGGGTAGTTTTTCAACTCCTCCTCGGACAGCAGCGGCATTGGGCGGACATTGTGAGGCAGTTCCTGACCCTTTTTGCTGTCATAAAGAACGCCGTTGTCGCCCAGCATCAGACCATGCGCCTGCGCGTCTTCGATCACTTGCGGAGCCCAGGTTACACCGCCGCCCGCATCGTCACCCCCAAGGATTGACATGATCATGCCATAGTCCTGACCAACGTTTTCGAAACCACGGAAGATACCGGTCGGGATGTCGAAGATATCGCCCTCCTCGGCAATGAACTCACCCGCCGTTCCATAACGCCCCCAGAAAAACCGCCAACGACCTTTGGCCACAAAGAACACCTCGGCCGTCGTGTGGCTATGCAGAGAGTTTCGGCACTTCGGCGGCTGGCCCGCAGCGCCTATATTGAAGCCGATCTTGTCGGTGATGTGCACGTGCTGATCCGGGGATTCCGAGACACCGCCGCCAATGATCGTGAAGTTCTCCTTCTGATCGCTGCCCGGCGTGTGGGCGTCGATGAATGCGGTTTTGCACGGTTGGAGTTCACCATAGCGAACAATGCGGGAAGAGATGGTTGATTTCGACATTTTGTAAGTTCCGATGCTACGTTTTCAGGAAAGATGGTTCGCGTGCTTGTGCAGCGCGCACGCTCACTCTCCCGGCGGACGCAGGTTCAAACGCCGGGCACGTAGGCTTTGGCGGTGCATATGGTAGCGCCGAAGGGTCCCGGTCTCACGCAGGCCATCCACAAGTATGCGATATGCGACCGGGCGGGCCACTCAGGCTTCCTCACTCTGCACCAGGATCTGTTTCCAGACCGAAGTTTCGTCGAACAAAGTGTATTCGCGGCGCAATTGCGGTTGGCCGCCAATCAGGGCGCCGAATTCCGCATGGCTGATACCGAGGACATAGACCTGCGCGCCGGTTGGCGCACCAAAAACGCCCCAACCGTCGTGCTTGCCCCAAAGGCTCCAGCGTATCGCGGCGCGGGGTGGCATATCCGGGTCGTCGCGGCCGATCTGGTGCTCGATCTTGAATTTGGCATTCGGGAAGCTCGCCCGCAAACCCATCCAGAAACGGTCGACTGCATCCCAGCCATGTCCGGTCACGCCGCCCACATATTCTGACTGAACGGCCCGGTCATACTCGGACTCGATCGCGCCCATGTCGGCATTCATGATCCGGGTCAGAATGTCGGCGTAGCGATGGCCCCACTCGTTGTCATTTCCGCGGCCCTTGTACGGACCCGGCTGATCGATTTCGGGGGTCAGGGGTTTGACGCAGTTGTCCGGGCCGCCCTCGCGGACGATCAGATCGGCGGCATATTCCTTGGGGTCCCAGCCCATTTGGCGCACGATGGCGCCTTGGTCACGGATCAGCCACTCGTCATTGATCTGATTGTCGATGGCGTGGCAGTCGGCCAAAATCCGATAACGCAGCTTTGTTCCGGTTGGCTTGCCATAAACGCCCTCGGCCAGATGCGTGGCCGTTGAGATGATACGATGAGAACTCAGCATCCCTTCTTCGGGGGTGCCGGACCAGATCACGTCCTCGCCCAGCAATTGCCGGTCCGGAAACTCGGCCAGTGTCGCCATGGTCGCACCGATTACGTTCTGATTGCCCAGCACCACTGAACCGGGCGATCGCACGACAATGTCTTCGCTGTAATAGTCGTGCAGGGTCGCAATACCCCGGTCTTCCCAAATCTCTTTGGTGATGCCGATGATATAGTCGGGAAAATCCCGGAATTTGGGATCAAAGCCTTTCATGATTTCATCCTTTGCGGAGTCCAGCCTTTGGGCAACCGTGCTGATGTGCGCACGATCAGTGGCCCATCAATCGCGACTTTTCGTGCTGTGGCGGCTGTCGGGTTTCCAATATGATCCATCAAAGCGTCGACAGTCTCGGCAACCATCAGATTGGCCCGTTGACGAATGGTGGTGAGGTTATAGGCAAGCCAAGCTGCCTGTGGGACGTCGTCGTATCCAACTACGGACACATCCTCGGGTACCCGCATTCCCAATTCGAAACGGATGACGTCCATGACGGCGAGCGCCATATGGTCATTGGCGACGAACACTGCATCCGGTCGTTTTTGCGGCTCGACATCGAACATCCGACGCGCAGCCAAACGCGCCTTCTCGGTGTGAAAATCTCCGATTTCATGGGCGTACAGGTCTTGATCCGCATCGCTGAGCGCTGCGCGGAAGCCGGCCTCGCGGTCTCGCTGGGTTGAGGCACCCTGCCAACCGGCGATATAGGCGATACGACTGTGCCCGGCCGCGATCATAAATTCCGCGACTTTGCGACCACCGGCATAGTTGTCAGACGTGACCGACGTGATCCCGTCAAGGTCCTGGCTGCGGTTGAACAAAACCACGGGCACGCCTGCCTGCTGGCACCGGGTGGCAATATCGGAAGACATCGCAACAGATGCCAGAACGACGCCATCGACCTGATAGTCGAGGATTTCCTCCATCACGTCATCAATGTTTCCGGCGGTTCTGGAGGCCATGAAGATCAGAACGTGATAGCCCTGTTCCTGCAAGGCATTGGACAGCTTCTCAAGCGCTTCGGGATAGAAATAGTTGTCCAGATAGGCGACCACCAACCCGATGATGCGACTTTTGCCCGACACCATCGCACGCGCCAAAACGTTGGGACGATAGCCAAGTTCAGATGCAGCCTTACGAACTTTCTCTTCGGTCTTCTTGCTGACCGACGCCCCGGGCGTAAAAACCCGGCTGACTGCGGATTGGCTGACACCGGCAAGCTGGGCGACCTGAAGGGATGTTACTTTTTCAGCCATCAGTCTGCCGTCCAACCTCCGTCAATCAACATCGAGGTGCCTGTGACCAAGGCTGAGGCGTCTGAGGCGAGGTAGCGGACAGCGCCCATGATGTCTTCGACCTCCCCCACGCGATCCAGCTTGATCTTTTCCATGATCCATGCGGCGCGTTCAGGGTTGTCGAACGTTGATTGGGTCAACGGTGTTCGGATGAAGGTCGGGCAGACCGTGTTAATCCGGATACCCTGCTTTCCCCATTCGATGGCCATAGATTTGACCATGCCTTCGAGCCCGTGCTTGGTCGCGCAGTAGAGTGCGCGGTCGACCCCCCCGACATGCCCCATCTGGCTGGAAATGTGGATGATGGACCCCCGCTTCCCGGCATCTATCAAAGCGCGCGCGGCGTAGGCCGAAAGGAAGTAGGCCGAACGCAGGTTTACTCCTGTGACAATATCGAAATCCTCTGGCGTTGTTTCAACAGCAGGGCCGTGGCGCGCAACACCTGCCGAATTGACCACGACGTCGAAGGAGCGCGTTTCGAATTGTCGCTTTACCGCCGCAAGGTCACCTTGATCCAACACACACGCTTCGGCGGACCAACCCTGTTCTTGCAGGGCGGCCACGGTATCGTTCAACCGACCCTCGCCTCGGGCTGCGCAAACCACATGTGCCCCTGCCTCGGCCAAAGCCACCGCGCAGCCCTGCCCGATGCCCGAGGAGGCTCCGGTCACAAGGGCAGATTTTCCGCTCAGGGAAAACGACGGGGTGCGCGGTAGTTCAGTCATCAGTTCATTCCATCCGGTATTTCAATCCGCCCGATATTTCGGGCCTTATTGAATTCTCGCAGACGGGCAAAGACGTCAACGCCAAGCTGTCGGTACGCGTCCAACAGATCGACCAGAACCCAGTTTTCCCGGATCTTACCGTCTTCAAGACGCCAGAAATCGAGGCTGCGCATGGTGATCTTCTTGCCCGACGGCGCAATGCCCAGCCAACCGTCGTCGGTGACGGTCTGGATCATGTTGGGCCAGCCGGTTACCGCCGCGTATTCGCCATCCCCGAAAAAGTGATACGTGATGTCTTCCACGTATTTCCCGCGATCCGGCATCCCGTTCAGAAACGGAATTTGATGCCAATTGCGGAAGCCCGCGATCCCGCGCCCGGTTCCGATCCCGGAAGGCCCATACCAGTTCATGCGGGGGTGCCAGAAACGCTGCATCTCCATCACTTCAGGTCCGCCTTCCGACGGATGCTTTTTCAGATGATTGAGCATGTCGATGATGTGCTGGCAGGTTTGCTTGCCCTTCGCCGCGTCATAGGGCCCGGGAACAAACCCATCCTGGGTGGCCGGTCCGGGTACGTGCCATTCACGCCCCAGACTTGGTGCCAGAGGCCAGGCATTTGCCTGCATCATCACTTCGGGAATGTCCCACAGCGCCTGCATCTCGACAATTTTGTCGTTTTCGAAGCGGTAGAATTCATGGAACCGCATCGTGACCTGATGACCGGTCGGTGGGATATCGAGCCAGGGGCCCGTGAAAACGCCGGTGTAGTAACCACCGCATCCGACCCAGTCTGCCCCGAATTCATCCGGCCCGGCCATGACGATGTAATCCCGCCGTTCAAGATCGGGCCAAGCGTCCAGCAACGCCTTGTAAGCGGAGTCGTAGAACACGTCGCTACCGATGCTGTCGCCAAAGGGATGGCACAAACGGAACACAGCGCCCGGCGATGTGATGCTAGCTAAGGCCGAATGAACGCCTGCCTCGCTAAAATCGTACATCGCAGCCCTGAGCGGTTCGATCAGGGCTTTGTGGTGCGTGTGTTTGTCGCTCATTCGGCGGCATCCCGGTAGGGCGCGGGTTCGCCGTAGGGGACATTGATACCGCCATAACGACGTACCCGAATGTTGCATTGTTCGGCGTGGCCAACGAATCCTTCAAGCATGCACAAGCGCGAACCGTATTCGCCGATCAGCGTTGCCGCCTCATCGGTCAGGATTTTCTGATAGCTGTGGGTCTTGAGAAATTTTCCGACCCACAGACCACCGGTATAGCGCCCGGCCTTCTTCGTCGGCAAAGTGTGGTTTGTCCCGATCACCTTGTCCCCGTTCGAGACATTGGTGCGCGGACCCAGAAACAGCGCGCCATAACAGCTCATATTTTCGAGGAACCAGTCGTCCCGGTCGGTCATCACCTGCACATGTTCCGAAGCGATATCGTCGGCGACGGCCAGCATCTCATCATAGGTATCGCAGACGATGACCTCGCCATAATCTTCCCATGACACTTGCGCGGTCCCTGCGGTCGGCAGGATGCCCAGCAGGCGATCAACCTCGGCCAGGGTGCCTTCGGCCAGTTTGCGCGAGTTGGTGAGCAGAACACAGGGGCTGTTGTAACCGTGCTCGGCCTGACCCAGCAGATCTGTCGCGCAGATTTCAGCATCCACAGTGTCATCGGCGATGACCATGGTTTCCGTTGGTCCCGCGAAAAGGTCGATTCCCACGCGGCCGAACAATTGGCGCTTGGCCTCGGCGACAAAGGCGTTGCCGGGACCGACAAGCATATGCACTGGATCGATGGTCTCGGTACCTAGCGCCATTGCACCAATAGCCTGAATGCCGCCCATAACGTAAATCTCATGCGCGCCGCCCAAATGCATCGCGGCAATCACAGCCGGATTGGGCTTGCCATTGAATGGAGGCGTACAGGCGATAATTCGGGGAACACCAGCAACCGAAGCTGTGGCCACCGACATATGCGCCGACGCAACCATCGGAAACTTGCCCCCGGGGACGTAGCAGCCGACCGACTGAACCGGGATATTCTTGTGGCCAAGGATGACACCCGGCAGCGTTTCAACCTCGATATCCGTCATCGAAGCGCGTTGCGCGCGGGCAAAATTCATCACCTGCTGCTGCGCGAACTTGATGTCGGCCAATTCACGATCCGTCAGTTGACCGATCAGGTCATCAATCTCTTGCTGCGACAGGCGGAAAGACGGCGGAGAATAATTGTCGAACTTTTCGCTCAGTTCGCGCACGGCGGCATCGCCGCGAGTTTCGATGTCTTTCAACGTTGTCTCGACCACAGCACGGGTTTTGGCGTCGTCTTCGGCCCGGTCAGCATCAGACTTGCCGCGTTTGAGATATTCGATAGGCATTTTCATCAATCCTCAGTTTTCGGGCCGGGGCGGAGTCTTCTCTCCCCGGTCAAATGCTTCCCAGCCTTCGCCTTTGAACAGGTCAACGCCCAGTTGTGCCGCGACATGCGCAAAATCGACGTTCACCCAGTTGTCGACGATCTTGCCATCGACCACTTTCCAGAAATCCATGTAGCGGATCTCGACCCGCTTGCCGGTTGGTGCGATGCCCAGAAACTCACCCGAATGGGTCGCTTCCTGTCGGCCGAAGGCAGCCGCCCATTCACCCATGTAAAGGCGCGCCTCATCAATGCAGGTCTTGTCCGAGAACGCGGCCTGAAACGGGCGCTGCCAGTTATCCTGAAACTCTTTCAGGCCGGTTTTGGTGCCGCAGCCCTGATTGCCCATCCAGCGGAATCCCTGGGAAAAGAACTCTCCGATGTCGTCAATGCGGTGGTCGTTGAGGCCATCCACCATGGTTTCGATCACGCGGCGCGTGTCTTCGGTTTTGCTGAGGTCCGTGTCGCGGCTCAGGACTGCTTGTTCGGGGCGGGAACCTTTCATTTTACTATCCTTTCAGGTTGCCAAGGGGGAGAGATTGGGGAGTGAGGCCCCAATGCTCAGAAAATCCCTGGGCATCCTGTTCAGCGCCGGGTGGCGCGAGATGGCGTTATGTCGGGCGTTTTTACTCATTAGCCTTTGACCGCTCCGGCGGTCAGACCACTTACGATCTGGCGCTGGAAGATCAGAACAAGGAAGATCAGTGGTGCCGTGATCGACACTGCGGCAGCCACGGCGACAACCTGATCGGTCGTGGTGGTTTCGCGGTTGAACATCCCCACGATGGCCGGAACCATCGTCTGGTTCTGCGCATCCAGCAACAGTGAGGTTACCAAAAAGTCATTATACGCCAGCAGGAAGCTGAACAGCCCGGTGGTGATCACACCCGGCCACATCACCGGCATAATGACACGGCGGAACGCCTGGAAGTGGCTGCAGCCGTCCACCCGGGCGGCCTCGTCCAGTTCGGCCGGGATGTTCTGGAAGAACGACCGCAGCATCCAGATGGTAAAGGGCTGGTTGATCGCGACCAGCACGGCAATCACCGCGAAAGGTTTACCGTAAAGTGTCGGGGCATTGTCCCCAAGTATAGGGGCCAGCCATTCAGCCGAAGAGATAAACACTGGCAGATAGCCCGAAACCAAGACCGAAGGCGGCAATGCGCGGAAGATCAGCGCGATGAGCAGGATCCAGAAGGCCAGCGTCGACCCTGAGCGCGCAAGCCCGTATCCGGCCAGCGTCCCAACCGTAAGGGACAAAGTGACCACCCCGGTGGTCACGATCAGCGAGTTTTTGAAGTTGTTGGAGAACCCGCGATCAACCCAAACTGTTTTGTAATGCTCGGTCGTCAGGCCCATCACGTCGCGCCCGAGCGGACCGAAAACCGGATTAAGAATGCTCAGAACAGCTGGCATGATGACAAAGAACACCAGCAGAAAGCCGACGATAACAACCAGCACACCGATGATCCATCCGAACCATGCCTGTCCGGGTTTGGTGTAAGACTTTACAATCGTCGGCAGGGTTTTTGTCGACACGAGGATTGTGCCCCAAAACACAGCGATGCCCACAATGATGTCGAGTATCGATATCCCGTTTCCTTTGGCCAAAGTCGCAGGGCCAAAGATCACGTTCAGCGCGTTGCTGTCGAAGGCATCGACCGGTGACTTGAAGCTCATGACCGTGATCCAAAGGATCGGAAAGACCGCCACGATGCACCAGAAGGCGAGGAAGATATTCGAGGTCAGTCGCAGGCTGAACGGTTGGCGAAGCGCGCGTGAAGACATCTTAGTGACCTCCTTTATGATCACGCCATGTCCGGCGCAGCGGGAAGATAAGCAGGATGACGACCCCGATCATGGTCAGCATGGCGCTTGCCGAGGCTCTGCTGATAGACCGATTGCCGGCCTGATCGGGCACAAGGAAATCATAGGTCAGCCACTGCAGCGAGATGACGTAGCCCTGGCTCGAGAAACCGACGATTTCTTCGAACACCCGGTAGCTGTCCATCAGGTGGATCATCGACACGAAAATGATCAGGGGCATCAGGTGTGGAATGACGATGTATTTCATCCGCTGCCAGCGCGTCGCTCCGTCGATCACAGCGCTTTCCAGGCTGTCTTGGTTGACCGTCTGCAGACCGGCGTAGAACACGATGGCGGCGAAGGGCGCAACGTGCCAGACACGATAGAGCATCATGAGCACCTCGATCGTCCAGGCCTGGGCAAACAAGGCAATGTCCCGGTTCAACCACGTCTCAAGCAAGGCGGTCAGGATACCGTCTCCGCGAAACAGCCAGTTGATTGACAACACACCGATGACGGGCGTGATGATGAAGGGCAGCAGCGAGACGAAAATCACTGGCCCGCGTATGGCCCTGGCGGCGTTGTTGATCAGAACTGCAATGCCCAATCCGCACCCGATAACCAACGGTAAGGTGATCAGAGTGAATGTCAGGGTAAAGCGCAGCGCCTTCCAGAAGTTGATGGTTGACAGCACGTTCCAATTGCCGTCGCTGATCGCGCGCCATGCCCGTTCCGGTTCCAGCACGTTTCGATAGCTTTGCAGCCCGACATATTGCGTCTGAGTGATGACTTGCCCATGCTCGTCCAGTTTGGGCTGTGAGACCGTCTCTGTCACACAGGTCTGCGTCAGGAAACCCGGCGTGCAGGTCTCGATCTCGACCGTCTCGTAAATCGGCTGAGTGATGTAAAAGCTTTGCATGAACACGCTGATCAGCGGGTACGCAATAAAGAGAAGCATCATAAAGACAGACGGGCCGACAAAGGCGGCAAATGTCCGGAAGTTCATGGCTCTGCCTTTCTCATGTTTCTCGAGGGATCAGGCGAGGATGGGAGGGCCGGAGCCCTCCCCCGGGAGGATCAGTTGTTGACCAGACCCGCTTCTTTGGCAGCGGTCAGGTACGAAGCCTCGATATCGGCCAGTGTTGTTTGTGCGTCCTTGGCACCGGTCATATAGTCGGCCAGCCCGTTGCCAAGCGCACTGTGCAGAACGCCCATCGGGGCCGACGCGGGATACGCCTTGGCGCCATTTTCCGCCGAGGCTGCTGCACCGGCTGCCAGATCACCCGGCTTGTAAGCTGGGCTCAACCAAACGGCGACATCGTTGTTGGCACTGACCATGTCGCTATCAATGCCTTCCATAACAAGCTGGAATGCGGCTTCCGCTTCTTCGTCACTCATGTTCGCGGCCAGGACCACACCATCCCACCAAATGGTGGTCGACGGGGCGGCTGCGCCCATCGGTGCAGATGCCATGGTAACCTTGCCAACGACCTGGCTTTCAGCTTCGTCATTCATGGCCGCGGCACGGCTGGCCCACAGGTTCGCCATGGCGATTTTGCCCTGCTGGAACTGCTGCTGAACATAGGTCGAGTCAGAAACCAGGAATTCCGGATCCATGTACTCGGTCATCGCTTTCATGGTCTCAAGCGCTTTGACACCCTTTTCATTGTTGATCGCGGGCATGTTGCCATCGCCAAAGAACTCACCACCTTCGCCGATGTACATGTTGACGAATTCCTGAGCCAGGTTCCAACCAGTCTTGAAGGTGCCACCGATCGGGTATTCCATGACGCCTGCTTCCTTGATCTTGGCAGCAGCGGCCAGAACGTCGTCATAGGTCCTGGGCTCTTCGATCCCCAGATCAGCCAGAACGTCATTGCGGTACATCAGGTGCTGTGCGTTCACCATCATGGCAATCGCCATAACCTTGCCGTCCACCTTGATCAGCTGGTTCGGCAGCAAGTCCTGACCGTATTTTGCGACCAGATCATCCAGTGGACGCAGCGAACCTGCGTTCAGCAACGGGATCATCGTCTCGTTGGCAACGCCACCGATCTGATACAGCGAGGGGTTTGCCGCAAAGGCTTCGGGCTGCTTCTCGCGGAATTCCTGGTCCAGCGAGGCGCTGAAGTTGCCACATTCAGCCATTGCGTCAGTGACGGCTTTCCAGGCTTCAAAACCGGCGGAAAGCGATTTTAGCGGTACGGTGTTTTCGTATTCGCAAGCCGCCCATGCGCCGCTTGCTGCCAGCGACATGGCGCCTGCCATAAGAATCGTCTTGAGTTTCATGCGTTTCTCCCTGTCAGGATCGGTCCGTCGTCGACGTCCGGACCGCTGTTATGCCCGTGCGGGCTGCTTTTGGGGTTGCTCCCCAATCCGCGCACCACTTTCAGCTTCAAAGAGGTGACAGATATCTGTTGGCACCGAGAACGAGACCGTCTCGCCAATCTCGGCGCGGAATGACTTGTCCGCCTTAACGGAAACCAGAGCACCGCCCACGCGAACCGAAATCATGGTGGCGTCACCAAGCAGTTCCAGCGTGTAGATTGGTGCAGTAATCTGACCTTGGCCTTCGGCAATGCTGGCGTCTTCAGCACGGAACCCCAATGTCATGGGGCCGTCAGACGCGTCGACCGGGATGGCGACGTTCTCGGCACGGAACACCCCGCCCAAAACCTCACCCTCCATCAGGTTCATCGCGGGTGAGCCGATAAAGCTGGCTACAAACGTATTCGCCGGCCGGTCGTAAATCTCGGTCGGGCTGCCAACCTGCTGAACCACGCCCTGCTTCATGACGACGACACGGTCGGCCAATGTCATGGCTTCGATCTGGTCATGGGTTACGTAGATTGTGGTGACGGCCAGTTCGTGGCTCAGGTTCTTGATCTGCGCACGGGTCGACACGCGCAGTTTCGCATCAAGGTTTGAAAGCGGTTCGTCCATCAGGAACACATTCGGTTCACGTACGATGGCGCGGGCCAAAGCCACACGTTGCCGCTGCCCTCCCGACAACTCAGCAGGTTTGCGATGCAAAAAGTCGTCCAGCTCGACCATCGCACTGGCACGGCGCACTTTCTCGTCATGCGTCGACGGGTCGATGCCGCGCACCTTCAGCGGAAATCGGATGTTCTCGTAGACGTTCATGTTCGGATAGAGGGCGTAGCTTTGGAATACCATCGCCACATCCCGATCTTTGGGCTCAAGATCGTTCACCACATTGCCGTCGATCAGGATATCGCCTTCTGTGACATCCTCGAGCCCGGCAATCATGCGCATTGTCGTAGTCTTGCCGCAACCGGACGGCCCCAAAAGAACCAGAAACTCGCGGTCGGCGATTGTCAGGTCGAAATTGTGGACCCCAACAAATGAACCCCATCGCTTGCCGACATTACGCAGTTGAATTTCCGCCATGGTCCCCCCCGGAAAGGATTCGCTTTGCATACGTTTGCAAAACTGTAATCGGCACTCATCAATTCTGGCAAGACATTTTTGCATACGTATGCAAAAATACGCCAAAGCAGTGATTCATTTCTGGGCAAAGGCGAGCATAACATGCTGCAACAACAAGATAATTCAGCGGGTTTTCAAAAAGAAAAAATGCTGATCACTTCGTTCTACGAGGCGCTTGCAAGCGCGGATAGCGCAGAATTGCCCACAGTGATGGAGCAATTTTGCGCCGAAAACCTGCTGTGGCGCGGCTTTCACCCGTTCAATGAAATCAGCGGTGGCAACCAGGTGGCGCGCGCATTCTGGCAGCCGTTGAAACACAGCCTGAAGCGCCTTCAGCGCCGTCAGGATATCTTTTTCGCCGGTCAGAACTCACTGAACGACGATGCTGGCATTTGGGTGGTCTCGATGGGGCACCTGATGGGCCTGTTTGACGAACCCTGGCTGGGCATACAACCCACCGGAAAACTGGCCTTTCTTCGGTATTGCGAATTCAACAAAGTATCTGATGGAAAGATCACCGAAACAGCCATGTACTTCGACATCCCACATCTTATGGTGCAGGCAGGCCAGAACCCCTTCCCTCCACAGACGGCGGCTCACCTCGTCCAGCCCGGACCTCTGACCCACGACGGAATTCTGACAGAGGACGCGCCGCAGGAAGAAAGCCAGCGCACCCTCGCTGCCATCAACGCAATGATTTCGGACCTGGGTCAGTGGGACAGCGGCCTTTCTCTGACCGAAGAATTGGCGCGAACATGGCAGGACGACATGATTTGGTGGGGCCCGGAAGGGATTGGCGCAACCTACACGATCGAGCGTTATGCGCAGCAACATTCGGGGCCTTTCAGGGCCACCTTCTCGGACAGGACGAAAACAAAACACATCTGTCGTCTGGCCGAAGGCCATTACGGCGGGTTTTTCGGCTGGCCAAATTTCACTGCCGTTCCGACGGGCGGCTTCATGGGGATGCCTGCGACCGGGACAGCTGGCGAGTTTCGTGTCATCGATATCTACCGCCGGGCCGGTGACAAGCTGGCAGAGAACTGGATCTTCATCGACCTTCTCCACTTCTGGAAACAGCAGGGCGTTGATATTCTGGCCCGCACAACGGGAATCGAAACTCCATGATGATCGACGCACATCACCACCTGTGGGATTTGCAGGCCGTGCACTACCCATGGCTGATGGAAAAGGGCGCCAAGCGTTTCTTTGGCGACCCGACACCAATTCAGCGCAATTACCTGCTGCCCGAGTTTCGTGGGAATTCCGAACCTCATGGCTTTTCCGCATCGGTCCACATTCAAGTGGGTGCCGCCGATCCGTGGGCCGAAGCACAATGGGTGCAAACCGTTGCCGATCAGAATCGGGACTGGCCTTTGGTGCAAGTTGCGTTTTGTGACCTCACCTCGGGCGACCTGATGATCCAGCTGGATCGGCTGCAAACCTTGCCGTCAGTGCGGGGTGTACGGCAGATCGTCGGTCGGTCACCTGGCGAAGATGCTGAGACGGGGACTAACACTTTACTCGCGAACCCAAAATTTCTTGCTGGTCTGCGCGAACTGGGCGAGCGCGGTCTGTCCTTTGATCTCCAATTGCTGCCTGAACTGATGGAGCAGACGGCCTTGGTATTGAAACAAGTACCGAATACACAAGTCGCCTTGTGCCACGCCGGGTCACCCCATGACCGTTCCGAAAGCGGGTTGCACGAGTGGGCCGCCGCTCTGGAGACGCTGTCTAGTTTGCCGAACGTCTATTGCAAGCTCTCGGGCCTCGGCATGTTTGACCATGATTGGACCGCACAGAACGCCAAGCCGATTGTGGAAACTTGTTTGACCCAATTTGGCGCTGAGCGCTGCATGTTCGGATCTAATTTTCCAGTCGACAGCCTCAGCTCCACCTACGGTGAGCTCATTTCCAGATACCAGTACCTCATTCCCGGCGAAAAACAGTCAGCTGTGTTCTACGAGACCGCCAATCGTTTCTATCGTTTTGGCCAACGTACGATTTTGATGCCAAGTCTTCCGAAAGCAAACAGCGTCAGGCCCTGAGTGCTCGTTCCTTGCGGAATGACGGCCGTCCTACGAACCGGTTCCACAGATGTAATTTTGTTTCTTTCCTGCCTCTGATTTTGAAACATCATGACAACTCTGCGCCGATGGTCTAATTGTTCTTTTTACGAAAGAACAAATTCCCGGTGACGTTTGTGGAACAGGTGGCCTTCAATTTTGAGATGGGCGTCGTTTGCGCCCTCCTGGCTTTCACCGTTTTCCTCTTTGTATCCGAAATCGTCAGAATTGACCTGTCTGCCATAATTGTTTTGGTTGTCATTGGTCTACTCAGCTATGCACCGGGCCTCGAAAACCTCGCAAATGTTCCGCACCTGTTTGATGGTTTTGCATCCAATGCGGTAATATCGATAATCGCAGTGATGATCGTCGGCGCCGGCTTAGACAAGACGGGCATAATGAACCGGGTCGCGGCCGTAATTCTGAAATACGGTGGTACGTCCGAGAACCGAGTTTTGCCAATCGTTTCGGGTACCGTCGGTGTCATTTCATCGTTCATGCAAAACGTCGGGGCTGCTGCGCTGTTTCTTCCTGTCGTCAGCAGAATATCGTCCAGATCGGGTATCCCGCTATCTCGTCTGCTGATGCCGATGGGATTCTGTGCCATCCTGGGCGGCACGATGACGATGGTTGGCTCGTCCCCGCTAATCCTGCTGAACGATCTGATCCAGACGGCAAATAGAGGCCTTCCAGACGGTCAAAAAATAGAGCAGTTTGGCCTGTTCTCGGTCACTCCGATTGGTATTGCCCTGATCCTGACAGGGATCATGTACTTCCTGGTTCTGGGTCGTTGGGTTCTGCCGGGCGATGTGGGGTCCGACAACACGGGAACAGGACAAGGGACCCAGGAATATCTGCAACGCGTCTACGGATTAAAAGCGGATGTTTTTGAGGTCATCGTGCCGGCGGAGAGCCCATTGGTGGGACAAATTCTGGCTGACATTAACCACGAAAATCATCTGTACATTATTTCGACGTTCTATCGCGGCAAGACCTCGATGGTTCAGGTTTTAACGGCTGAGATTGCAGCGCCGTGCAGGCTTGCAATCATCGGTCGGCGCTGGGTTGTCGAGGAGTTTGCCCAGAAATTCGGACTAACAGTTCTGCCAGATCTGGACATCTTCGTGGAGGAGTTTGCGCCGACCAATGCCGGTATTGCCGAAGTTGTCGTAACGCCCGACAGCAAACTGATTGGCAAATGCCCGCGCGAACTGCTTTTCCGCAAAACCTACGGAATGTCCCTTCTGGCCATCCATCGCGGCGAGGAGACGCTTAGTCACGTTGAGACTGAAACGCATGAGTCCACTCAAATCGGACTTGAGAAGTTCCAGGCGGGCGACATGCTTGTTGCGCATACGAGGTGGGACAACCTCATGCGGATCAAGCGAGACCCGGATTTTGTTGTCGTCACAACGGATTTCCCTCAGGATGAGTTGAGACCGCAGAAAGTCGGATGGGCTTTGGCGTTTTTTGCTATTTCCTTGTCCCTGATATTGTTCACCGACGTCCGACTATCGCTATGCCTTTTGACCGGGGCCGCAGGAATGATGCTGACGCGAGTGCTGAGCGTCGATGAGGCTTATCGGGCAGTTGGCTGGAACACCGTCTTTTTGCTCGCGTGCCTTATTCCTTTGGGCCAAGCCGTGCAAAACACTGGCACGGCTGCGTGGATCGCCCAACAGATCATGACAATTCTGGACGGTTGGCCGATCTGGTCGCTTCAGGCTGGAGTTGCAATTCTGGCCACGGCGTTTTCGCTTGTGATGTCTAACGTCGGGGCCACCGTCTTGCTTGTGCCACTGGCCGTATCAATTGCAGTGGCGGCCGGTGGAAACCCGGCCGTGTTTGCGCTGACCGTAGCAATATCAACTTCGAACAGTTTTATCATTCCGACCCACCAGGTTAACGCGCTTATCATGGGCCCTGCCGGGTACAAGGTCATGGATTTCGTACGTTCGGGTGGAGTCATGACGATCCTGTTCCTCGTTGTTTCCCTGCTCATGCTCAACTTGTTGTACTGAGGTCGCCTTTCTTACGCACGGTTCTTCATAGCTTCCTGCGGTGATTCACAAGGCGCGGGATTGCCGCTGTTTGCGACGTCAATTTCCGTTTGACTGAGAGCACAACTACCGTTCACTGAACGCGCGTTCCATTGTCAGTTGCACTGGCTTCAACAGATACGCCAACAGCGTCTGGTCACCCGTGGTCATTTCCGCGACAACGGTCATTCCGGCCTGAAGGGGGCGTTCCCACGGGCCAGCACCCACCTTGGCTTCGGCCAACACGAACAACGCGCGGAAATAGGTTTCTCCGGTTTTTTCATCAGTCAAAGGCACCGGGTAGATGGTTTGCAAACGCCCCTCGACCTTTCCGAACCGCCGCGCATCAAATGTATCAATGCTGACCAAAACCGGATGATTGGCGTCAACATGACCGACCTCGGAATTGGCGATGCGTGCTTCAACGACCAAGGCTTGGCGAGTCGGCAAAATCTCAAAAATCACTTCCCCGGGCGCGATGACTTCTCCAGGGTTAGGATAGGTGACGGCCTGCACGATCCCACGCGCCGGGGCACTAATGTTAAGGGCCGCCAACTTAGTGGTGGCAACCTCCAGAGATACATCCAGCTCCGCCCGTTTCCGATCAAGCTCGGTCTTTCGTGTCAGCATCTCATCCCGAAGCGTCAAGACCTCCTCAGCCTTAGTCGCTTTGGCCAACATCAATGCACTTTGAGCCTCAGCAAGGCGCACGCGGGCATCCGAAGCAGCGGCGCGTACAGCGTCAACTTCATCCTCTTCTTCAAGAAAATCGCTCAGCGACTTCAATCCTTGCACGCGTAACTGGGCATACCGTTCCAGAATCTCCTCCTTTTTCTGGACGCGGTCCTGGGCAAACTGCGCTGCCTGTTTCAGGATGCTTAGCGTTTCACCCTGTTGCGTGATCGTGGCATCTTGAATGCGCTGGCTCCCCGCATAAAGTTCCAACCTCGCCGCGGCGACGGTCAGGCCTTTGTCATTGAGGTCATCAATATCCGTTACGTCCGGCAAGCTGCCGCGATCCAACATTTCGAGCACAACCGACGCTGTGGCCAAGTCACGTTGCACGGCTGCAAGCTGCCCTGTCATCACGTCCCGCTCCTTTATCAGGTCCGGGTGATGGAGTTCGACCAGCAGGTCTCCCGCCTCAACATATTGACCGTCCCGGACGTGGACAGCCCGAACGATACCGCCCTGCATCGTTTCAATTTCCGGATACTCTCCGACCGGCAGGATCGTTCCTGGGGCACGCGTGATCTGGGGCACGGAAGTTTTCCCGGCCAAAATGGTAAGACTCCCAATCATCGCAAATGCTGCCAATGAGAGGAATGCGGCGAACCGAGGTCGTTTCATCCGACGCTTCCAACTGGCGCGTTCCATCGGACCAGCGGTGCGACTTTCATTGAAATTGTAATTCACTATCCCCTCCCAAGCGCTTTCAACGCGGCCTGAAGTTTTTTCCGTCCCGCGTCACCTTTCCCGTTCACAACGACCCGGTCGCTATTTAAAAAGATGAACCGGTCGGCGATCTGCATAAAGGATCGATCCGCCGTAGCGATGACGACAGTGCGGCGCCCTTGCTGTGATTGAACCCACTCTCTGAAACTGTGCCGGCGATGATCCGAAAGGCCGTTGGTGGGTTCTGCGAATAGGTAAATTGAGGATCGACGGGCCATGCAGCGCGCAAGCACTACGGACTTCAAGGCTTCCGCAGGCAGGCGCGCCAGATCGCAATCTGTCAACCGTGTATCGATTCCGTCGGGCAATAGACCTAGATCAAGCAAAACGTCCATATCACTCAGCGCAGCCTTGATTTCCGCGTCAGAAACCGTCGACGAGGCCAATCGGAAGTTCTGAGCGACCGTTCCGTAGAACAAGGAAAGGTCGTAAGTCGCGTAAGTGATGGACTTGCGTAACTCGTCTTTGGCTACCTGCCGAATGTCGATGCCATCATGTTCGATCGTTCCGGCCAGAGGGGGGTACAGCCCGTCGATCAAATCCAACACCGCTGTGCGACCGGCAGCGTCGCTGCCCATGACCAAAACCACTTCGCCCGGTTCGCAGTTGAAACTGGCCTGGGACAAGATAGGTGCGTTCAATGGATCAGGTCGGAACGTGACTGAGGAAAACACGATGGCCCCACTTAGGGTCTTTTGGTGCGTTTGCTCCAGCCCCACCTCCATTTCTTCAGCGAGGGAGAGAACGCGGTCAGCCTGATTTCGACTGCTTCGGAAAGACAGTATCTGCGGAAAGCTGGTGTAAAGCGACTGGATTGGCGCCAGAATTTTGGACACCAGCGCGATGGAGGCAATTAAGGTGCCAAAGCTGATTTCTCCGGTCAGAGCGCCATGAGCACACAATATGACGGCGCCCATTGAGGCCAATGCTGTGACCGACTGTGCCAGCGACTGCGAGAGAGCCTGAAACTGACGCGCGCGGCGTGTTCTTGATTCAGCATTGTCCGCCAAAGGCACGCAGCGTTTCAGCCATTGATTTTGCATGCCGAGATTGGCAATGGCTCGCTGATGACGGATCGCATCCAGCATCGCGGACTGGCTTGCTGCAGCTGCTTCTGCGGCGTCCCGATCCAGCCTCTTTTGACGCGGAATGGTGATCAACCCAAGCGCGATCAAAATAGTGGCCAACCCGAGTGTGAGCAGCCCGACCTGCGGCGCTAGGTGGACCAGAACCGCAAAGAATATCAACACAAACGGCAGGTCCAATAGAGTCGTCATAACCTGCCCGGTGAAAATATCTCGCAGGGATTCAAACTGACGGAAACGCGAAAGTTGCTGATCAACGTCAGACTTTTGAATCTGACTGAGGGGCAGCGACATTAGTTTACGAAACAGTGCGATCATCAACTGGCGTTCCGCGCGCCAACCTACATAGGCCAAAGCCTTGGTGCGTGCGTGACGAAAACACAGATCCGACATGGCAATGATGGCAACGCCGATGGTCAGAGAAATCAGCAAGTCAACAGATCCCGATGGGATTACCCGCTCGTAGATTCCCATGATCAGCAGAGGCACCATCAGCCCCAGGATGTTGGACAGCAACGATGCAGCCACCAACCAGGGCATCATCGGGCCCAACTCTCCGAACGCCTCGCGGACCGATGTGAATCGCTTTACGGCCTGATGTTCCGTAGATTGGTCGATCCGGATGACTGTACACCAATGGTGACCAGGTTTTAGGTGCCTCAGATCCGGATTTTGATCGTCGCTAACCTGCAAATCACCACCGTCACGGCTCAACGCCAGATAACAGGCGCCATTCTCTGGAACGATCAACGCAGGACACTCTTGTGCCGTGATATCGCGTTCACGGCATCTGATTTGAGTGTAGGGGATTTTAAGAATATCCAAAGTCTCTGAAAGGTCTTCCGGTCGAAGCTTTTCAGACATATGCGGAAAGGCCTCCAGCAGCCTGTCCTCATTGTTCCGCCAGCCACCTGCCGACAGTAACAGATACAATAGTCGGCTGGCAGTCTGAGCGCTCATCCCAGTCATGCGGCACCTCTGCTCAGAGAATTCGCCGCCGCAACCTCAAGACCCGCATCAATTACCCACGCAGCCAAGTCTTCCGACTCAGACAGGGCTAACCGGACAGTCTGATCTGAGAACCGCTTCATCCGTGGATCGGGACTGGCCAAAATCATAGTGGGCCGAGGCGACAGAGATTTGAGATAGTCAGCCAAAGCCTCACGTTCAGGTGTATCGAGAACAGCGGTTGGCTCGTTCATCAACAGCACCCGCGGGCGCAATGCCAAAGCACGCGTCAGCGCAATCAATTGCCGATTCACGGGGTCCGATTCAAATCCTGTCCCGGTATTGAGCCGGGTGGCATAGCCCATGGGCAGTCGGTGAATTCTTTTTTCCAACCCAAGTGCCAAGGCAACTTTCTTGGCCCGCGCTGCCATCGCTGCATCACCGAATGCGCTGATATTATCGAGTATTGTTCCGGAAAGGATCGCGGACTTGGATTCAAGCGCAACCAGTGCATCTTGTCCCCTTCGCCCAACCTGTTGCGATGCAGGGAGGTGATCGATCAGCACTTCGCCCTCATCAGGCGTTCGTTGGCCCGTCAGCGCATCAAACACGGCATCAATCATCCAGCTGTCAGTTGCCTCAATCAAAACGACAGCGCCTTGATCCGCTTGAAACGTAATTGGGGAAAAAATTTCACCTTCACCACTCGACCTACTCATGGACAAGCATGAAACGTCGACCTTACCGACCAAAGTGTTGCCTGGGGAAATCGCGCTTTGACGAATTTCAATTCTTTCCATTTCCTCCAACCGCGCCTTTGAAATGGCCGTGTTTTCCGATTGAACCCACAGCGCCATAAGCTTGGTCAGAGGCTGAACAATTCGGCCATTTAACAGCATACAGGCTGCCAATTCCGCGATGCCGATTTGGTTTGAAATCACGAGGTATGCCCCAAGCAAGCCCATTGCTGCCACGGTCATCTGGGAAAAAATCGCGCCAAAGCTTTGCGAAATCCCCGAGAACTGGATCAGAGTCTTGCTGAGGCTGACGGTCTGGTCCTCCAGCATCTCAAATCGGCGGGCCATTTGCGGCTCCATCCGATTTGCCTTGACCGTGGGCATGCTGGACAAAATCTCGGACAGAAAGGCATAGCGGCGCGTATCCAGCGCCTTGCGCTGCCTGAATAAGGCCCATTGCGCGCGTTTCATAAAGCCCGCAAAGACGGCCACTACGCAGAACGCACTAAGCGGCACAAGAATAAGCCATCCGCCTATCAACCCGATCAAAACCGCGAACAGAAACGTGAATGGCAGATCTATCGATAGCGCCTGCCCTTGACCGGAATGATAGTCCCTGAGCTGGCCGATTGCCGCGTAACGCTCGGCAAATGTGCTGGCAGGTTCCCGTGAAAAAGCCAGGGTATTCGCGCCAAGGACTTTGGTCATGAAACGACGGTAGTTCAAAATCGCAGCGCCCTCGGCAGCGGTTGTCAAAAGGACGGTTCGACACTGTCTCAGTACTAACTCCACCCCGGCACCTATCAATAAAGCGAAAGTCAGAACCCGCAGAGTCTCTGTCGACTGGAATGGGATGACGCGATCAAAAATGAGCAAGATAGAAATTGGCATCAACAGGGACAGGATATTCATTGACAACGACGCAACCCAAAGCGGGATGTCAAATTGCGGTGCCGAGATGCGGCCAACAAATTCACGCGGTTCCATATCGCCCTTCACCCCACTGGTATCTTGGGCAGGAGTGACTGGTTCCTGTTTAAAATCAGTAAACTTGCGACAAATGAAGTGGCGAGAATTTCCCTTAAAATTTATATGTTTAGTTGAACCTTACTGACCGACAGCATGCTACCCAGAAAGATGAATCAGGACGCATTTCGGGGTTTGGCATTATGGGTAAATTGGAAGACGGCCTTAATTACCTCGCTCGGTCTGCCATGGCCGAAATGGACGAGAGGCAGGAAATCATCTCTCACGCATCACGCAGCCTACCCGGAGCAAGCGACGATCCCACGCGTAGTACCCTGCACACTGGCCAACAGTTTTCCGGTAGGCTTGAGGTCCAAGTTCGAAACGATGGTGCCCCGGACGACTACAATAATTCTACCGCGCCAGAGCACCCGCAAAGTGGGCCAACACGAGCAGAATCTGAGACCCGCACCCCCGCTCCAAACGCCACCCCGACCAACACGAAGTCATCAGATTCCGAAAGGGACATCCAGGAAACGTATGACAACAGCGTTCCTAGCGAGCACTTCAAAGTCGCGAATGAGCCGCGCAATCCGACTTTGCAAGTCGAAATGACCCAGGCAAGCGACTCTGCTGAGATTCTAAGAGCGCCAGACTTATTTGACACAGAACCAACACTCGCCGCGCCATTCGCAAAGCAGGACGTCAACCATGTACCCGAAGACATCTCACTGGACAACGCAATGGTGGCCGAGAACACCCAAGGGGCTGTGATCGGCAACATCACAATTGTCGACCCGGATGCATCAGACACCCACAGGTTCGACATTTCTGACGACCGGTTTGAAATTGTCGACGGCCAGTTGAAACTCAAGCCCGGCATCGCGCTGAACCACGAAGACACCGCACAGATAGAGGTCGACGTCACCGTTACTGACGCCGAGGGTGCCAGCCTGACCGAGCGCTTTACGGTGAACGTTCAGGATGTGAACGATGCACCCGAGGCCATCTCACTGGACAGCCCTTCCGTGCCCGAGAACACCCAAGGAGCCGTGATCGGCAACATCACAATTGTCGACCCGGATACATCAGACACCCACAGGTTCGACATTTCTGACGACCGGTTTGAAATTGTCGACGGCCAGCTGAAACTCCAGCCCGGCATCGCGCTGAACCACGAAGACGCCGCACAGATAGAGGTCGACGTCACCGTCACTGACGCCGAGGGTGCCAGCCTGACCGAGCGCTTTACCCTGGACGTTCAGGATGTGAACGAGGGACCATCGCGGCTCGCCATGTTCCACGACGCCGAAAACCTGGTAAAAAATGGAAGTTTCGAAGACTTCGATCTCGAAAAAGGAAAGTGGAAGGGCTTTGACGCTGATAAAACCGGATCCTGGAAAGACACCAATGGTATGGAAATCTGGGACCAATTGGGCGGCACAAAAGCGTCCGATGGGGACCAACTGCTTGAGATGGACCACGGCCGGGGCATCGACAGTATTTCTCAGGTCATCAATACAGAAACCGGTCAGCTTTATGACCTAAGTGTCGATCTCCGCGAACGTCTTGCCGGAGGAACCGATACGGTCGAAGTTTATTGGAACGGCAATCTGATTGCTGAGCTGGATCCACAATCTGCCGATTGGGAAACGTTCCAGCTTAGGGTCGTTGGGACAGGTCAGGATACGCTGGAACTACGGGAAGCCGATGGCGAGAACGACACCTACGGAGCGCTGGTCGACAACATCACTCTGACCGCTGCCGAACAGACTGTGGCCGAAAATGTCGAAGGTGCCATTGTGGGCCAGATCAGTTTTGATGACCCGGATCTGAGCGACTCGCACCGGTTCGAAGTATCCGATGATCGGTTCGAGGTCGTCGGCAACCAACTGCGCCTGAAACCGGGGGTCGCACTGGATTACGAGGAAGATTCTTCGATCGCGGTCGATGTAACGGTAGTTGACGAGGGCGGGCTTAGCCTGACTGCGAACTTTACCGTCAACGTCGCGGACATGGATGAAATTACCTTTTCTTCTGGATTTCATGCAAAGTTCTTCGACGTTGATCATCGGCTGTTCAAGCTGGATGATATCGATTGGAACGCGGAGCCAAGCCACCAGGAGGTAACGTCCGACATCGACTTCTCAAACGGCCATGAGTCCTTTTGGGAAGGAGGCTCCAAAGATACGTTTGGAGTGCAGATCACCGGCAATGTCGACGTTGAGGAAGGCGGAACATTCACGTTCTTTCTTGGTGCCGATGACGGCGCGATGCTAGTCGTCAACGGCGAGCCAGTTGTTGAAAATGACGGGTTGCACGGGTTTCGAACCCGTTCCGGTGAAATTTACCTGGAGCCGGGCACTCATTCGATTGAGATCCGGTATTTCGAAAACTATGGCCGGGCCGGTTTAAAGCTTGAGTGGGAAGGACCGGGTCTGGACGGGCGAGAGCTTGTCACAGCCCCGGATGCGTCCGAGGCCCAGACTGTCGCTGGAATGCCGCTAGCCTTCGAGGTCGACATGGGGGCACTCAACCTGACGGACGAAACAAGTTTTGAGCTGGGCGATTTGCCGGAGGGAACGATTGTCGATACTGGTGGCGCTTCTTACGTGACGGACCCAGATGGTGCCATCGAACTGTCGGGATGGCGCGGTGAAATGCTAACCATAACGCCACCTTTGGACTTTTCTGGTACGGTGGAGGCATCGCTGCGCCATTCCACGCCCACCGGCGAAGGCAACAGTCACGACGCAGTGCAGAAGGTGACATTCGAAGTGAATGAGGCGGCTCTGAGCGCACCTGACGCCAAAATGGTGGGGGGCTTTCATGTCAGCTATTTTGACGTCGATAGCAGGCTGTCCAAACTGGGTGACGTAAATTGGGACAGTGAGCCGGCGCACCAGGAATTCGTACCCGAGATCAACTACAAAAACAGCAGCGACTCGTTCTGGGAAGGCGGATCAAAGGACACTTTCGGTGCAAAGCTTGAAGGCAAAGTCACAATAGAAGAAGGCGGGTCCTACACGTTTTTTGCAGGCGGGGACGATGGCGTCGCGGTTTTCATAAACGGCGTAGAAGTTATCGACAATGACGGGCTGCACGGGTTCCGAACACGAACGGGCCAAATCGAGCTTGAGCCCGGCTCCTATAACATCGAGGTTCGGTATTTCGAGAATTACGGCCACGCAGGGCTGAAACTGGAATGGGATGGCCCCGACACCAACCGACGCGAACTTCTGCAAGCCGATCCCGGAACCGCAATTGGTAAAAACGGCACTTTCGAAGTCGGGCTTGAACTGGATAATGCCAGCGACCAAGCTGTCGTGTCGCTGGACGGGTTACCGGCGGGCACCTTGTTGGTCAGCGGTGAGGATTCTGTGATTACAGATGGCGGGACCGCTGATCTGTCGGGCTGGTCCGTCGACTTTCTCGAGATTTCGCCGCCCCCCGGCTTCGAAGGATCGATTGAGGGTGAAATCATTGTCACCGACACCGGCTTCAATGGCGCGCAAATTACTTCTGAAAACCCATTTGTTTTGGAGGTCGGACAGCCCGAATACGGCGCGACCGATTTTGCCCACAAGTTGGCCGAAACCCTTTCGGCGACCGCTGGGTCAGAAACGCCCGCGCCATGGCACATGGATCATCCGCAAAGCGAAAACGAGGATTCAGACGTTATGGCCGAGGCGGTTTCGACCAATTCAAGGGCCGAGATTTCGTGCATTGAGACAGACGCCTACGAACGTATCGACTGGTGACCGCACCTCAAGAACCCCACCTGTCGCTCTCCCCCGGCCTTGGCAACGCCTTCAACCACGTTTGCGGGCAACAATCCACGTTGGGTGATATGTCAGCGACACGCCAGCTTCGCTGCCGAAGTATCTGACATACCGATCCGTGAATTGACCGAGGCTGGTCTTTGTCCAGACTTTTTGCGCACGCCCGTTAACCCCTGTTCGCCGCAGATGTTCGAGGACTTTCCTGGGTGTGTCGAAGTGCATTTCCCGAATGGTTTCGCCAGTGCTTATGATCTCGAGCTCACCCTGCACCGCGGCAGCCAGATCTTTGGATCGGCACAGACCCGGTGCTTTGGCCGTTGATCCAACTGCCACCAGCTCACGATACTGTTCGGGTCCAAAACCGGAAACCGCCAACCACCCCCCGGGCGCAAGCGCAACAGCCGCCCTGCGCAGGAATGCGGCAGGGTCACGCAACCATTGGATCATGGACGCGGACGTGATGAGGTTTGGCTGGTGAGGCCAGTTCAATGTTTCGGCATCACCGCACAGAAAATCAGCACCAACAGCATAGGCCGTCTGCTCGGCTTCAGGCGAAAGGTCATTGATCGTCAGCAACCGAAATTCAAATGTCTTGCAAAGCTTTTGCGTCAAGTGACCGGTGCCACAGCCAAACTCCAACCCCGACGCAAAACGTTGCGGAGCGCCACTGCTGCGCATTTCTTGCACCAGGTGGTCCGCGATTTGGGCTTGTTGGCTTGCGGCCCCGTGGTAACTGCGAAAACTGCGGCTAAAGCTGCGCTGAACGCGCTCGGCCAATTGGGCGTTCATGCGATCCACTCCTCCCAGCTTTGACCACTGCGAAACGGGATATGCGGGGCGGGGATACTGCGAACTGCGGATTGTTGGGTTGCCCAGGCAATTTCCTGCGCGCGCGTTGGAATGACCCGGTCGCGCTGAGGGATCCATATCCGGTCAAAAGCCGTTTCCGGGGCATCGCCGCGTTCGATCACGGCATGAAGTTCAGCTCGCGCTGCGCCCGCATCGATCGCAGGGGCCAGCCCTTCCAACCCGGCCCGGCGACAGAACTTGGTGAAGCTGTTTTCGGTCAATTGGTCGGCCGTAGCACGGATCATGTCCGGCGCGATGCCACGCTCAGCATTGGCAGGGCACAGAGTCCCACTGACGGCAATCAGCCGATGGGGGCGGAAACCGGTCTGAGTCAGCCAATGGGCGACGGACGCCACACCAAACGAAAAGGCGATCAGGTTGACACGGTCATATTGCGCAAGGTCATCTATCGGACCGTCAAGCCAGGTATAATCATCGACCAGCAGCACATCCCCGCCCCCACTGAGGTCGGCGAACGGGGCAGCGCCAAGGGCCCATCCCCCAAAGACCAATATCAGGTCATCCGTGCCAGAACGCGACAACCATCGCTGTCTCATGACACACTCCGAACCAGTGAAACCATTGCCGACGTCACCCGGCTCAGCTCTTCCGGAGTGATGATGTAAGGCGGCATACAGTAGATGTTGCGCGCAAACGGTCGCAGCCACACTCCGGTCTCTGGCGCCAAAGCATGCGCGACGGAGGGATCAACCCACTGCTCCATTTCGATGACGCCAATAGCGCCCAGAACGCGGACATCGGCAACACCGGGCAAATCCCGCGCTGGGGCAAGCTCGTGCTTCATCTGGTCGGCAATTGCATGCACTTCGGTACGCCAATCTCTGACCGACAGCTGATCCAAACTGGCGATAGCCGCCGCGCAGGCAAGCGGATTGGCCATGTAAGTCGGGCCATGCATCAGGACGCTTGCTTCGCTTTCACCAATCCTGCGCGCAACGTTTTCGCTGGTGATCGTTGCAGCCAACGTTATGTGACCACCAGTCAGGGCTTTGCCCAGGCATACGATGTCTGGCACGACACCGGCATGGTGCATCGCAAACAGCTCCCCGCTGCGGCCAAACCCGGTTGCGATTTCGTCGAAAATGACAAGCACATCGTGTGCCCTGCACATCTCCTGCGCCCGCTGCAGCCATTTGGGGTGATAGAAATACATGCCACCGGCACCCTGAACGACGGGTTCAAGAATCAGCGCTGCAATCTGGTCGGATTTGGTTTCCAGAAGCTCTTCCAAAGCGTCCAGCCCATTCAGTGTCGTATCATCCGTCCATTCCTGATCGAACGAGATCGGCGGGCGCGGTAGGAAATGCTGGATCGACAAGGCTCCGCTGAACAAACCATGCATCCCGTTCACGGGATCGCAGACACTCATCGCTTTCCATGTGTCACCATGGTAACCGCCACGGATTGTGGCGAATTGAGTGCGGCCAGTGTTCCCGAGGGCCATCTGATATTGAACGGCCATCTTCAATGCGACTTCAATCGCAACCGACCCACTGTCACTGTAGAAAATGCGATCCAGCCCGGCTGGCAACAGCTCAACCAACTTGCGGCCAAGGTCAATCGCGGGATGGTGTGTCAGGCCGCCGAACATCACATGCGGCATCCGCTGCAGCTGCGCCTGCATTGCGTTTGTAATGGCAGGGTGACGATGTCCGTGTGCCGCACACCACCATGACGACATCGCGTCGATCATCCGGATCCCGTCTTCGCGGGTCAACCAGACACCCTCGGCATCGGTAATCAAATGCATCGGGCCGGGGTTCAGCACGTTTGTGTAGGGGTGCCACAGATGGCGGGCATCAAAATCCAGCGGGTTCACAGGGCGCTCCGGATCATATCGACGTCAATGGCCCCAAAAGCATCGCACAGGGTATCGCGAGACAGGGGGTCGAGTTGCGGCAAACGCCCCAGATGCGCGACATTGCACATCTCGGAAATTGTCTGTTCCACATCTGGTTCGGCGTCTCCGACGAACGCCACTCCGACAACATTGCACCCCGCATTCCGCAGGGCCATCAGGGACAAGCTTGTGTGGTTGATCGTGCCGAGTGCTGTGCGCGCCACCAGAACAACGGGCGCTTTCCACTGTGCGATCACATCAAGGAAGAAGCTTTTGCGGTTCAACGGCACCATGACCCCGCCAGCGCCTTCCACAACCAGTGGTCCAGTGACCTTTGGCAACACAAGCTGGTCCAGCTCAATCTCAACGCCCATGTCTTCGGCCGACAAATGAGGCGAGGCTGGCATATTCAGCCGATAGGCCTCGGGCAGGACCCTGGCACCGGACAGAGTTTCAACAGTTTCTGTGTCAGTTGCGTCCTCAAGCCCGGATTGCACAGGCTTCCAATAGCATGCGCCCAGCGCCGCCGTCAGGCCAGAGGCAAAAACCGTTTTACCCACACCTGTGTCGGTGCCTGTAATGACTACGGCGCTCATGCAGCCTCCGCCTGTTGATGGGCTAGTGTTTCGAACAGCGCGGTAATGTCATCCTCGTCGACATTACCGGTGATCGACACCCGCAGTCGCGACGTGCCACGCGGCACTGTTGGCGGCCGGATACCACGAACGTCGAACCCCTTGGCTTGTAACGTTGCGGCCATTTCCATTGTCTTGGCGTCATCCCCAAGAATGACCGGAATAATCTGGCTGTTAAGCGCCTCTGCAGGAACACCATGTTGCAGAGCAACGGCATGCGCATGCCCTATGCGCGCGTTCGCAGCGCGGATCGCGGTGTTGTCCGATTGTAGATGCTGCAAAACAGCCCGCACGAGAGCTGCGTTGAAAGGCGACGGGGCAGTTGCAAAGATAAACGGCCGCGCGCGGTTGATCAGGGTGTCGACCATCACCTTGGGGCCGCAGATCAAACCGCCTGAAACTCCCAACCCTTTGCCGCATGTATGCAGGGTCAACAGATCAGCATCCAACCCATGGGCCAGACCCCGCCCGTTCGGGCCGAAAACCCCGGTCGCGTGTGCTTCGTCCACAACCAGAATCGCACCATGTTCGCGGGCCAGTTCAGAAAGCTCTTTCAAGGGTGCGATATCACCCTCCATCGAGTAGATGCTTTCCACTGCAATCCAGATTTGACCAGATCCACCGCCTGCCTGCCAGTCGGCAACGGCGCGCCGCGCATCGGCTGCTTGATTATGGGCAAAGGAACGGGTCTGGGCGCGTCCCGTGCGCATACCCTCATGCGCGCTTGCATGCACCAGAGCATCATAAAGGATCAGATCTTCCGCCGCTGGAAGGGTCGAAAAGATCGCCTGGTTCGCCTGAAACCCTCCGCCCATGAACAACGCAGCTTCGGCACCAAAAAACGCGGCGGCCTCCTCTTCAAGGGCTTCATGTTCCGGGTGATTTCCACGCAACAGGCGGGACCCGCCAGAGCCCAGCGGCACGCCCTGCTCTAGCGCGTTCTGTGCCGCGTCACGCAACAAAGGTGACTGCGCCAATCCCAGATAATCGTTGGACGCGAAATCCAGTCCGCGCCTGGGTGCCAACACCCGGCGGCGATGCCGGGTGTCCAGCATTTCAAGCATCGAGTTCAAACGACTCAATGCCTTCATTCAGCAGCATCCAGACAGGATTTTTCAGCAGGTGTTTCAGCCTGCAACCCAAGTTTGGCAAAAAGCACCGCGTCAGTGTCTTCTTCCGGATTCTCTGCAGTCAGAAGAGTTTCACCAACGAACATCGAGTTCGCGCCGGCAAAGAAGCACATGGCCTGCAGTTCATCGCTCATTTCGCTGCGGCCTGCGGACAGACGAACGTAGGATTTCGGCATCATGATGCGGGCAACGGCAATCACCCGAACAAAATCGATCGGGTCAATCGGTTTGGCATCGGCCAAAGGCGTGTCTTCCTGAGGCATCAGCATGTTGATCGGAACAGAGTCCGGCGCGGGGTTCATATTGGCCAGCGTCACCAGCATATCGACCCGGTCCTGAACCTCTTCTCCCATCCCCAGGATACCGCCCGAACACACTTTGATCCCTGCTTCCTGCACCCGATTCATCGTGTCGATCCGGTCCGCAAAGGTACGCGTCGTGATCACTTCGGAATAGTACCGTTCGGACGTGTCGATGTTATGGTTGTAGTAGTCCAACCCGGCATCGCGTAGGCGGACCACCTGATTGTCGTCCAGCATGCCCAGCGTCATGCAGGTCTCCATGCCCAGCTCGCGCACACCTTCAACCATGGCGACCAGCGCATCCATGTCCCGATCTTTGGGTTTGCGCCAGGCAGCACCCATGCAAAAGCGTGTCGCACCACCGTCACGGGCCTGGCGGGCCTGGCTCAGAACACGTTCGACTTCGATCAGCTTGGACGCTGAGAGTTTCGATCCGTTGCGGGCCGACTGCGAGCAATAGGCACAGTCCTCGGCACATCCGCCAGTTTTGATTGATAGCAGCTTGGATGTCTGGACCTTGTTGGGATCAAAATTTTCGCGATGCACCGTTTGCGCGCGAAACAGCAAATCCATCAACGGAAGGTCATACAGAGCTTGCGCAGCCTCACGGGACCATGGCGTGGCGGTGTTTTCCATTTTATCGATACTTTTCAAAAGACATCATGATTGGCTGATCTTTTATAGATAAAGAAGAGAATCACAACTGGAATCTGCCACTCGTGCCTAACAGGCGGATCCTCGCACCAATCTGGAAAATCCCAAGCTATTTGCCCGGCAGGCAGATACGTTGCGCCCAAGTCCCAAGATCTGCGCATCCGACCGGGTGAATCGCCGACGCATTCGCTTAACGATTTTCGGATTTAATGATATCTGCGGCTTTCTCGGCAATCATGATGACTGGCGAGGCCGTGTTGCCCGACACGATTTTTGGCATGATTGACGCATCCACAATGCGCAGCCCGTACAGCCCGCGAACCTTTAGCTGAGGATCAACCACAGCCCGGTCATCCGTTCCCATCTTGCAAGTCCCCACCGGATGGAAAATCGTCGTGGCAATATCTCCGACCGCCTTAACCAAGTCAGAGTTATCCCGGATCGAAGGCCCTGGCAGGATCTCTTGCGGCTCGTATCGCGACAGCGCTTTTGCGGACATGATCCGGCGGGCTTGGCGAACAGACTCCACGGCAACAGCTCTGTCCCGCGGCGCGGACAAGTAGTTGAGCCGAATATCGGGTTGCTGATCGAGATCACGAGAGCTTACATGGCTGCTACCGATGCTTTCCGGTCGAAGATTACAGACCGAAACCGTGATCGCCGGAAAGGGATGCAAAGGATCGCCCAGCTTGTCCGTGGACAATGGCTGTATATGGTACTCCAGATCTGGCGTCGCGAGTGCAGGGTCGGACTTCGTGAACATCCCGAACTGACTTGGTGCCATGGACATGGGTCCCGACTGCGTCAGCCCGTATTGCAACGCTATCTGAGCCTTGCCGAACAACGAGTTTGCCAGCGTGTTCAGTGTTTTGGCGTTGCTGACCTTGAACACAGTTCTGATTTGCAGATGGTCCTGCAGGTTCTCACCCACCCCGGCGCATTCATGCTGCATTTTAATGCCGAGATCACTCAGCAAGTCTCCGCGACCTATGCCCGATAGTTCCAGAATCTTCGGAGAGTTGATGGACCCGGCGGCCAGCAAAACCTCGTTCTGCGCAGAAGCGTCCACGACCCGACCTTTGTGGCGAAACCGGATTCCACGAACGGCTTTGCCATCCAAGATCAGTTGGTCCGTCGTGGCTTCCGTCAGGATTCTGAGATTTGGGCGTCTCATTGCAGGCTTCAGGAAGCCCTTCGCCGTGTTCCATCTGACGCCATTGCTCTGATTGACCTCGAAAAACCCAGAGCCTTCATTATTGCCGTCATTGAAATCATCACGCGGATAAATACCAAATTCTTCCGCACCCTCCTGCACCGCTCTCAGGATGTCCCAGGTCAGCTTTTGTTTCTGCACTTTCCATTCACCGCCACCGCGATGGTGTTCACTGTCACCGCCATGGTGATCTTCGGACTTGAGGAAGTAAGGCAGAACGTCGTCCCAACCCCAGCCAGTGTTTCCCATCTGCCGCCAATGATCATAATCCGCTGCCTGCCCGCGCATGTAGATCATGCCATTGACCGACGTGCAGCCGCCCAGAACCTTGCCACGCGGATAGACCAGAGATCGGCCGTTTAATCCAGGCTCGGGCGCGGTCTTCATCATCCAGTCGGTGCGCGGATTGCCGATGCAATAAAGATAGCCAACGGGGATATGCACCCAATGATAATTGTCGGACTTGCCGGCCTCCAACAGCAGGACGCGTGTTTTCGGATCTTCGCTCAGACGGTTCGCCAGTACGCATCCCGCAGTGCCGGCACCCACGATGATATAGTCATAGTCGCCATCAAGGCGGGTCGTATCGCTCATAGTCACTCTCAATCAGACCGGCTCAGCCACAATTTTCAGAGAGTTTATAGATATTTGAGCCAGTTTCCACAGGCCAGAACTCGTCATTTGATCGCAGGCATTAAGACTGAGCTAGCCAAGGGCCTCAGTCGCCCTTGGGGTCACAGTGGATGTTCTTGCTTCAGCGCAATTCCGAGATGGACTTTTGCAGTGCAACGATCAGGGCATCGCGTTGTTGCGAGAGTTCGGCGGGCGGCCGCCCCTGTGCTTCGGCCTCAACGCCTTCGACCAGTTGCCGGGTGACGTCGTCCGACAAATAGACATCGCCCAGATCTTCCCACCAGCCGTTAAACGTTTGTGAAAAATGATCGCAAAAGGCTTGCAGCCCGCCCTCTCCGGCACCGAGATTGAACAACATGGTCGGACCCATCGCGGCCCATCTGAGCCCGGGACCTGCCCAGACCGCCTTGTCGACATCTTCGACAGTCGCGACACCAGATGTGACCAGATGAATGGCCTCTCGCCAGATTGCAGCCTGCAGGCGGTTCGCGACGTGCCCGGGCACCTCTTTGTTGACGCGAATCGTGGTCTTGCCCAGGCTTTCATAAAAGCCCTGCGCCGCCTCAACCACGCCATCGGCTGTCTTTTCGTTTCCCAGAACTTCGACAAGCGGGATCAGATGCGGCGGATTGAACGGGTGTCCCAGAACAAAGCGCGCAGGATCCTTCCAGCCCGGCTGCATCTGGCCAAGGGTTAAACCGGAGGCCGAGCTTGCGACGATGGCGTCCGGCGCGAGTGCAGGTTCGATTTCAGCAAAGGTCGCATGTTTGATTTCCAGCCGTTCCGGCACGTTCTCTTGCACAAACGCGGCGTCGGCCACGGCGCTGGCGGCGTCTCGGTGGAAGGTGATCGCATCCGGGTTTCCGTGTTCCGCAAGCCCCAGTTCCGCCAGCGCTGGCCACGCGGTTTCAATATATGCGCGCACCTTGTTTTCAACTTCAGGATCAGGGTCAAACATTGCGACCGAACGCCCCGAAGCAAGAAACAACGCGGACCAGCTGGCACCGATAACACCGCCACCCAAACAAGCTGTGTGTCGCCTGTCCATTAAAACAATCCTGGATTAAGGGGTGAAGCTGCGGTCATGCCACCGTCCACCGTGAACAACTGGCCGGTTGCGAACGCGGCCTCATCCGAAGCCAGCCAGACCGCCATGCTGGCAATGTCCTCCGGCCGGCCAAAACGGCGCATGGCATGTCGAGCCAAGGCATCCTGACGAGCCTTCACGGGGTCCGAGGCGAGATCAAACCCTGCATCCAGCATCCCCGTTTCAATCCAGCCCGGGCAAATCGCGTTGCACCGGATACCCGGGCCGTGATCTACCGCTATCGACCGGGTCAGCCCATGCACAAAGGCCTTCGACGCGTTGTAGAGCGCCATAGAAGGGTCTGCGACGCGCCCCGAAATTGAGCCGATATTGATGATCGAACTTCCCTCGGGCATGCGCGGAATGTAGGCGCGACAGAGGTTGAAAACGCCACGACAATTGGTGCCGATCACGGCCTGCCAATCGGCGTCCGTGCTATCGGCTACGGTCTTTTCAACCTGAACGCCTGCGTTGTTGACAAGGATGTCCGTTCCGCCCGTCGTATCGGCCAGTTCTTCCACTGCCGCAGCATCGGTGACATCCAGCGGATACCAGATAATGTCATCCGTCAGACCGTCCGGTCTGGGCCCGCGGCCACAGGTCGTAACCGCCGCGCCTTCTCGCCGAAACGCCTCGACAATTCCACGCCCAATGCCTTGCCGGCCACCGGTGATCAGTGCTCTTTTCCCAGCCAACCGCATCAGTGGGCCACCATCACATGGCGCACCGAGGTGTAGGCATCCAGCGCGTAGACCGACATATCGCAACCGGTGCCCGAGCCCTTCATAGCCGCCCACGGCATTTCGGCGGCGGGCATACCGTGGGTGTTGACCCAGGTCATTCCGTAACGCAGCTGCGCGGTCATTTTCATCGCCATCGAGACATCTTTCGTCCAAACCGATGACGCCAACCCATACCGCCCTGCATTGGCGGTTCGAAGGGCATCTTCGGCGTCGTTGAAACGCGACAGGGTAACAACGGGCCCAAACACCTCGCTGCAGGCAATTTCGGCATCGTTGTCCACGTTGGCGACCACCGTTGGTTGATAGAAGAACCCGGCACCATCACCAGTTATACCGCCCACTGCAATTTCGGCGCTGCTTCGGGCGCGTTCGACGAAGCCCGAAACGCGCTCTCTTTGGACCGCCGAGACGATAGGGCCCATTTCGGTGCCGCCTGCCTTGGGCGCCCCAATCTGTATTTGGCTGACCTGATCCGCAACCGCGGCAACAACCTTATCGTACACACTGTCCTGAACCATCACGCGGCACGGCTGCGCACAATCCTGACCGGCATTGAAGAACGACCCATAGCGGATCGTTTCAGCCACAGCCTCAATATCGGCATCGTCAAACACGATGACCGGTGCCTTACCCCCAAGCTCCAGATGCACATGGCGGATCTGGTTCGAAGCCGCGCGCATCGCCGCCATGCCAGTGGCCGGAGAGCCGGTGATTGAAATCCCTTCGATCCTTGGATCGTTGATCAGGCTGTCTCCGATCGAAGCCCCTCTTCCATGGATCACGTTCAGAACGCCCTTGGGCAGGACATCCGCAAGCAGTTCGGCCAGCCGCAGCGTAGCCAGCGGCGTGATCTCAGAAGGTTTCAGTACAATGGTGCATCCTGCGGCCAATGGGGCCGCGATCTTCCAGGCTGCCATCATCAAGGGATAGTTCCAGGGCGCAATAGAAGCGACCGGGCCGATCGGATCCTTGCGGATCATCGACGTGTGGCCGGCCACGAATTCGCCAGCAGCAGATCCAGCCATCGTGCGCGCCGCCCCGGCCATAAACCTAAACGTGTCAATGGTCAGTGGCATTTCCTCGTCGCGGGCCATTGGCCACGGCTTGCCAACGTCCAGAGTTTCCAGTTCCGCCAGTTCTTCAATGTTGTCTTCAATCACCTCGGCAATCGCCAAAAGATGACCTGCGCGTTCAGCCCGTGTTGTGAGGCGATACGTCTCGAAGGCTTCCTCGGCTGCGCGGGTCGCGGCTTCGATCTGATCCACGGATGCTTCGGGAACTTGGGCAACTTCCTCACCGGTCGCGGGGTTCAGCACCGGCAATGCGTCACCGCCTCCTTCGACCAACTCGCCGTTAATCAACATCTTCGTCTGCATGCATACCCCCGTCAGAATGCGGTCTGGTCGTTACCTTTGAGGTCCAGCCGTTGCCGGGCCTCGTCAGGTGTCGCGACCGTCAGGCCAAGGTTTTCGATGATTGAACGGATTTTGCGGACCTGATCCGCATTCGATTTCGCCTTTTCGCCCGGTCCAATGTACAGGCTGTCTTCCAACCCCACCCGCACGTTACCGCCAAGAATTGCGGCTTGTGTTGTGAAAGCCATCTGGTGACGACCCGCCGCCAGAACCGACCATTCGTAGCTGCCGCCAAACAGTTTCTCGGCGATTGTGTGCATATGCATCAGGTTGTCGGGGTCCGCGCCGACGCCGCCCAGGATCCCAAACACCATCTGGATGAAAAAGGGCGGTTTGACCCAGCCTTGATCGACCACCCAGGCCAGGTTGTAGAGATGGCCAAGATCGTAGCATTCAAATTCAAACTTGGTACCATGCCCTTCACCTAGCTCTTTCATAGCATATTCGATATCGGCGAAGGTATTGCGGAAGATGAAGTCCCGGGTCATGCCTAGAAACTCGGGCTCCCACTCGTGCTTCCAGTCCGAGTATTTCTGCATCATCGGGAAGATGCCGAAATTCATCGACCCCATGTTCATACTGGCCATTTCCGGGCTGGCTCGCAGCGCAGCGCGCAGTCGGTCTTCTCGCGTCATGCCAAGCCCGCCGCCTGTCGAGACATTCATGACCGCACCGGTTGCCTGCTTGATGCGCGGAAGGAACTGCATGAACAATTCCGGGTCGGCATCGGGTCGGCCATTCTCCGGGTTGCGGGCGTGCAAGTGGATGATTGAGGCCCCGGCCTCTACTGCACCAATGCTGGCCTCGGTGATTTCGTTCGGCGTGATTGGCAGATGCTCGGACATTGTTGGAGTGTGAATACCACCGGTCGGAGCGCAAGTAATGATGACAGGCTTGCTCATGCAATTGCGCCCCACGCGCCGCGGGCGTCCTGATCGACGATCTCGATAACATCGCCCGGTCTAGCCACGGTGATATGAGAGAAATTACTATCAGCCGTTGCGCCGTGCCAGTGTGGGTGCCCGGCAGGGATGGTTACAACGTCTCCGGGTTCCATGATCTGTTCGCCATTCTCGTCGGCAATGATGCCCCGCCCTACCGTCGCTATCAGGATCTGATCGACTTTGTGGATGTGCACGCGGTTGCGCTCTCCTACGCCGAAGTTGACGATGTAGAGCTCGACATCTTTGGTTTCCGGCAGGCCCACCAGCGGAGCAAGAGTAATGTTATCGCCCAAAAACAGGTCACCGATCGCTGGCTTGGTGTTGGTTTGGGTCGGTTTTATTACCTTCATAGCTTCATCTGCTGAACTTGCGCGCTCAGCCCTCCGTCAAGAACCCATAACTGGCCGCTGGCATATCGCGCCTCGTCCGAAGCCAGCCAGTTGACAAGATTGGCGATGTCCTCCGGCGTGCCGTAAGTGCGCATCGGGTGCACATCACGCACAGCCTGTTGCACTTGATCGATCGTTTTACCCCCTGCACCTGAACCGTCGCCGGTGAAAAAACTTTGCAGCATCGGCGTGTCGACGTAACCGGGGCAAATCGCATTGACCCTGATGCCTTCAGGGCCGTGGTCGCAGGCCATGGCCTTGGTCAAAGCGTGCACCGCGCCCTTGGTTGCGCAATAGGCGGCCAGACCGGGGTCGGCGATGAAACCATCATAGCTGCCGAAGTTGATGATCGAGGCCGATGTGCCGGACGCAGCAGCCTTGCGCATAAGCGGCAGAGCATGTTTCGAGGTCAGGAACGTCCCGGTGACATTGACCGCAAAGGACAGGTTCCATTCCTCCAGTGACGTCTCTTCGATGGTTTTTTCGATTTCGATCCCGGCGGCATTTACCAGGATGTCGAGCTGACCCGTTTCCGCCCCTACCTGTTCCATCGCCGCGACGGCATCCGCTTCCTGCGTGACGTCGAGTTGCAGGAAAATGCTGCCATCGTCGTCATGGGCTGCCAAGGACCCCTCGGGCGTCAGGTCCGCAGCATAGACCCGCGCGCCTTCGCGCAGGAAACGCGCCACGATGGCGCGTCCGATCCCACCGCGACCACCTGTAACCAGCGCTGTTTTGCCTTCCAGCATCATTCGTTGTTCTCCTTCAACGGCGGATAGCGATAACGTGAGGCCGCAACCGTCCAGTCCATGTGATTGCGGACGTATTCCTGCGATGCGTCGCGCGGCGGGTTATAATCCCATGCCTCACCAGCGCCTGCTTCCATCGCGGCATGCAACGCGCGACGGGATTTCTGCGTTGCGATCACGTCGGCGCGGAGCTTTTCGCTGTCCCAACGCTGCGCGACTTCGGCAGCAAATGCAGCGGCCTGATCCGCATAAGCCGGATCGTTTGCGAGATTGTTTTTTTCCAGCGGATCGGCGGCCAGATCGTACAGTTGCGGCGGATCGGGATCACAATGGATGTATTTTAACGGCCCGCGTCGGATCATGAACACCGGATAAGGCGTCATCTCGGCGCAGTATTCGCCGATGGCTTCGTCCGCAGGGTCATGCTCTCCACGCGCCAGTGGCATCAGGGAACGGCCGTCGACCGGCTCGCCATACAAACCAGCCCTGCCGTCGGCGATTTCAACAAAAGTCGGCAACAGATCGAGCAGCGAACAGGCATTGGAAACATTGCCGTGAACAACACCCGGACCTGCCATGATCAAAGGCACGCGGGCAGAGTGTTCGAAGAAGTTCATCTTGTACCAAAGACCCCGCTCGCCCAGCATGTCGCCGTGGTCTGCAGTGATAACGAAGATAGTGTTGTCCAGCTCTCCGATATCTTCCAACGCCCTGACCATCGCGCCGACCTTGCTGTCGAAATAGCTGACATTGGCCAAATAGGCGCGGCGCGCGCGCAGGACCTCTTCATCCGTCAAGGGTACATAGCTCGCCTCGATCCCGTCCATCACCCGACGCGAGAACGGATCTTGTTCCTCGGGCGCCAAAGTAAACTCCGGCATTGGGATGTCCGCGTCCGAATAGAGGTTCCACCACTCCGGCTTGGCCACGTAGGGATCATGAGGATGAATGAAACTGGCCACCAGACAGAAGGGCGCGTCGTCCCCGCCGGCCCGGTCACGTCCACGGTCGATTAGCCATCGACGGGCGGCGAACTCGACTTCGTCGTCGTAATCAGTTTGGAAGGTCGCGACAGCCTCTCCGCTTTCCTTTACCGTCTGCATGTTGTGATACCACTTGTCGATCCGCTCATCCGGGGCCTCCCAGTCCGGAGTCCATGCGAAATCGGCAGGGTAGATGTCGGTGGTCACGCGATCCTGAAAACCGTGCTTCTGATCCGGACCGACAAAATGCATCTTGCCCGACAGGCATGTTCTGTAGCCCAGCGCCTTGAGGTAATGCGCGAAAGTCGGGATCGAGGCCCGGAACTCGCTTGCGTTGTCATAGGCGGCAATCCGGCTGATCAGTTGTCCGGACATGAAGGCAAAGCGCGACGGAGCGCAGAGCGGCGAGTTGCAATAAGCCGCATCAAATCGCATCCCGCGTGCCGCCAACGCATCAATGTTCGGCGTCTGCACCGTAGGGTGGCCATAGGCACCACAGAAATGTGGTGCAAGCTGGTCGGCCATGACCACGACGATGTTGGGCCGTGTCACGGAGCAGCCTTTGCGTAAGCGTCCAAAACCAACCCGTGGAAGTGATGCACCGCATGTTCGGATTTTCCCGAGCCGTTCGGATCATGCACAATCCGGCCTTGGGTAAATGCGGGCGTGCTCATCCCGCGTTGCACACTTTCGACGATATCGATGTCCTCACGTTGCAGGACCTCGTCGAGATAGCGAATGGCCTCTAGCTCGGCCTCATCCGGTTCCGGGGTTTCAAGAAAGAAGTCGTAGGTTTCCAGCGTCCGGTCCGGGCCAATCGGGATGATGTTCAGGACGATCATCGAGGATCGGCCGGGATAGCGCATCAGACATGTCGTCGGCCACAACCACCAGACCGCATGGGTGCGCACGGTCGCGTTCGAGACATCGTAGGCAGTGTTAGCACTTTTTCCGGCCTCGGCCATATGGCTGGAATAGATGCCGTAAGTGGTCACCTTGTAGGTGTCCATGTCGACCAGATCGCAGAAGTCCTTATGCGCAGTCGGACAATGATAGCATTCTAGGAAGTTATCGACGACATTCTTCCAATTCGATTTGATGTCATACGTCAAACGATGACCGAAAGTCAGCTGCTCGATATCCGGCGCCCAGTGACGTATTTCGGTTTCCAGGTTGCCGGAAACGTCACGTAGTTGGGCCGCCAAAGGGTCGAGATTTACGTAGATGAATCCTGCAAACTCCTCGACCTGCACCTGATCGAGGCAGATGTCCTTGGTGTTGAAGCCGGTGAGGTTTTCGGTCTCCGGTGCGCGCACCAATTGCCCGTCCAGTTTATAAACCCAGGCATGATAGGGGCACATGATGCGCGTTGTTTCACCCTCACCCGAAAGCAGGTGGTGCGCGCGATGTTTGCAGACATTGTAAAATGCGCGCAGCATGCCCTCACGGTCGCGAACAATGGCGATTGGGCGGCCTGCAATGTCGATGGTTACATAAGAACCGGGCGTCCGAAGTTTCTCAACGTGACACACCCATTGCCATGTCTTGGCCAATATCTCATTCTGATCAACCTGATACCACGCGGGGTCAACATAGGCTTCGGCTTTCAGAGAATTCGTATTGAAAGGGTCCGGGCTGAAACCATCGGATATCCGTTCGAATTGTTCTTTGGACGGCAGCTCGCTCATCGGAAACTCCACAATTCGGGGTCAGGCAACGACCCGCTGGCTGGCTAATGGAGGGTATGATCTGCCGAAAATGGCCCCACGTCATAACTTTTTCCGCCGCCAGTTGGACTTTTTTCGCCAATCGGCAAAAGCGAAACTTCAACCTGCGGGTTTCCTGTGCATCGGCCATGCCCGAAACTCAAACGGTACACGGCCTTCAACGCGGTCGCGACTTGGCGGCAATCCAAACCGTTCTCTATACGCCCGGCTGAAATGCACTTGACTGGCAAAACCAGACGCCATTGCAACTTCGGCAATCGGCAACTCGGTCTGCGTTACCAGGCCACGCGCCCGATCCAAACGGATATCCCGGTAGTAAAGCGCGGGAGTTTTCTTGATGTAAGTTGCAAAGAGGCGATCCAGTTGGCGATGCGATATTCCGGCTTTTCTGCAGATCTCCGGCACCGGCACCGGGTCTTCCAGATTGGCTTCCATCACTTGAATGGCCACCCGTAGCTTGGCGGGAACCGTCGCGCCCAATGGCTCGCTCCCTTCCGGCTGTTGCATGTCGGACGGTCCTCTGAGGTGATCGTGAAAGATGTATCGGGCTGCAGCGTTCGCTAGGGCGCTGCCATAGATTCCCTGCAAAACTTGCAATCCAAAATCTACAGAAGCGCTGCCGCCACAACATGTGATCCGGTTGCCATCCAGCACAAACAGATTCTCGACTACATCGACATCCGGGTAAAGCTCCTGAAAAGCGTCGATGTGTTCATAATGGACTGTCGCCCGCCGCCCGCTTAAAAGCCCGGCTTGCGCAAGGATGAACGCACCCGTATCCAGCGACCCCAGCGTTGAACCGGCGCGCGCCCAGTGTCGCAGGGCATTGCCCGTCTTCGCTGTCAGGTGTTTTTCAGGCGTCCAGCTCGTGGAAACGACGACAATGTCCGCCGCAGCAGCGGCAACTTCACCAAGCGCAACTGTGTTAATCTCCGCGCCGTTACTGGCGACGCAACAACCGCCTGTCTCGGACACGAAGTTCCACGAGAAATAGGGGCGGCCATCCAGATAGTTGGCGGCACGAAACGGATCGATGAACCCCATTGTCGCGGCCAGATTGAAACTTGGGGCAACCACCACCAAAACCCGAGTAACGGCCTCAGAGCTATTCACCATGTGGCTTCTACCTCATTTGCGCTACTTGAGCGTCAAGAAAATAGATTTTACAATCATCGCCAAGTCAGATGCCAAACAATGGACCACGACTGAGTCTTTATCAACAAGCGGTACGAGCGGACGTTTGCCTGCTGCGAAGCGAACGGGATGGCGATGGCTATTGTCAATCGACGAGTAGATTGTCGTCAAAATTCCGCCCTCCCAATATCTCTTTATTGTTGTTGGGAAAAACGGGCTGAATCCATTATCCATTGCTTCGGTAGGCGGCTTATGGACAATCTGGTAGGATGTGCATTCCCACTCAAGGAACAAAAGTTTAGGATGCGCCGCGAAATAACACCATCCGAGCCAAAAGCGGCAAAAACGAGAGTCTTCGTTCGTGAAAATTGACAATCGCATGGCCACACAGCCACGACATGAAATGCAAACTGCGCGAAATCAGGGTATTACATTCCTGGCGTTGGCGTTTCTGTTCAGCATCTTCGTCAACTTGCTAATGCTGACCGGGCCTTTGTTCATGTTGCAGGTCTATGACCGCGTACTCGGGTCCCGCGCGGTTGAAACCCTGGCGGCGCTGTTCTTGCTGGTTGCGCTGTTGTACGGTCTGATGGCGATGCTCGATTTTGCGCGAGGTCGGATCGTGGCGCGTTTTGGTGCCCGGTTTCAGTCTCAATTGGATGAGCGCGTGTTTGACGCAACCTTGCGGCGATCGCTGCATCCGCGTGCCCGTGCTGCGCCGGCAACGGCGTTGCGCGATCTGGAGTCTATTCAAAAGCTGTGTTCTTCACCAGTTCTTCTGGCCGTTATGGACATCCCATGGACGCCGATTTTTGTGGCTGCGATCTTTCTGTTCCACCCTCTTTTGGGCTGGCTGGCCGTAGGTGGCGGCTCTCTATTGATCATCATTGCCCTGCTGAATCAGGCGCTTACCCGACGCAAAGTCGCCATGGCGCAATCCGCTTCCGCCAAGGCCAATATTTTCTCCGAGCATGCAAGACAGGCGGCCGAAGTTGTGCGCTCGCAAGGCATGCAAGAGGACATCACCCGGCGGTGGCAACGGCAGCGTATAAATGCCCTGCAACAGACGATTGCGGCCAGCGACTGGACCGGTAGCTTTTCGTCCGTCACCAAATCGCTGCGTTTGTTCTTGCAATCCGCCATGTTGGCGCTTGGGGCATTGTTGGTTCTACGCAATGAACTGACGCCCGGGGCAATGATCGCAGGATCAATCCTGTTGGGTCGCGCATTGGCACCCGTCGAACAGGTGGTAGGTCAATGGGCGATTGTCGAGCAGGCTCGAACCGCATGGAAGTCTCTGAACCAGTTTCTGGAAGGAACCCCCCCAGAGGCCCCGCGTACCAAGCTGCCTGTGCCAGAAGGACGGCTGACAGCAAAAAGACTGACCGTCATTCCACCCGGTGCGGACACCCCGACGTTGCGCAATGTGTCACTTAACCTCGAGCCAGGGCGGGCGCTTGGCGTGATCGGGAAAAGCGGGTCGGGCAAGTCAACGTTGGCCAAGGCTCTTTTGGGCATATGGCGGCCCGCGACCGGGGAAATCCGCTTGGGCGGCGCGACGCTGGATCAGTATGATCCGACCGATCTGGGTCAGCACATTGGATACCTGCCGCAGGAAGTCACGTTGTTCAACGGCACGGTTACTGAAAACATCGCACGTATGTCTGAAAGCCCGGACCCTGACGCCGTTGTCGAAGCGGCCAAGAAAGCCAATGCGCATGAGCTGATTCTGACCTTGGAAAAGGGGTACGACACCGTTTTGGAGGGCAATGACAGTCAACTGTCTGGCGGGCAGAAACAACGGATCGCCCTGTCGCGCGCCTTGTACGGGGATCCGGTTCTGTTGATTTTGGATGAACCGAACTCGGCCCTAGATGCCGATGGAACCGAGGCTTTGAACGCGGCCATCCGCGAGCTCAAAGCCGCTGGAAAGTCGGCGATTATCATGACGCACCGGCCTCAGGCGATTTCGGAATGTGATGATCTTGTGGTCGTCGAACGCGGGCAAGTGGTGAAAGCCGGCCAGCGGGATGAAGTTTTAGGCGCAGTTGTTCAGAACGCCGGATCGATAAAGCGTAACCTCAGCAAAGCGAGTAACTGATGCAGGGCACAGCGGCAAAAAATGCTACCCCGGTGTGGCGCATTACGATCCCGGCTCTGGTGGGATTTACCGCTTTGGGCATCCTTGTCGGCGGATTGGGCCTTTGGGCTGTGAAAACACGGTTGGCAGGCGCGATCATATCTCAGGGGATCATCGAGGTTGAAAGCAATCGGCAGGTGATCCAACACCCCGATGGCGGCGTTGTCGGCGAGATTTTTGTACGCGACGGCGATGCCGTCGCCGCCGGCGATTTTCTTCTGCGTCTGGACGATACTTTTCTGTCGTCTGAGAAAACTATTGTCGAAGCTCAACTTTTCGAACTGCTGGCCCGTCGGGCCCGTTTGGAGGCCGAGCGCGATGGCGCCGACGCCGATGCATTGGCCGCCCGTTTGGCCGAGATTCAACAGGCGGAGCGCATCGATTCCGACCTGATCGCTGGTCAGCAACGCCTTTTCGAGGCGCGACTGAATACGCTGACCCAGAAAACCGAGCAATTGAGCAAACAAACCGTCCAAATTGAAAGCGAAATTGAAGGCACCGAAGCACAGTTGGTTTCACTGCGCCGTCAGGTCGAATTGATACAGGAGGAGCTGGATGATCAGGAAAGTCTGCTCCAGCGTGGCCTCACCCAGGCCAGCCGAGTTTCGGCACTGCTGCGCGAAGAGGCCAGCCTGACCGGTGATATCGGTCGGTTGGAGGCTGCGGTGGCACGGCTGAAAGGTCAGATTTCCGCGACCGAGATTTCGATTGTTGAACTGGAGGCGACGCGGCGGGAAGAAGCCATCTCGACCCTGCGCGACATTCAATCCCAAATTTCTGAGCTTGCCGAGCGCCGCCTGTCACTGGACACACGCCTGTCGCGGCTGGACATTCGCGCCCCGGTGTCCGGAACGGTCTATGACAGCCAGGTCTTTGCGCTGCAATCGGTGGTCCAACCGGCAGAGCCAATGATGTATCTGGTGCCGCAGGATACTCCGTTGCTGGTTGCAGCCCGCGTTGACGCGATTCACGTTGATCAGCTGCACGTCGGCCAGTCCGTTCTGTTGCGATTTCCCGCCTTCAACCAGCGCGAAACCCCTGAAATCGAAGGGCAGGTTATCACGGTTTCAGCGGACACCTTCACGGACGACAAAACGGGCCAAACGTTTTACCGCGCCGAAGTTGTTCCCGATGACGGACAGGTCGAACGGCTGAAAGGGCAGGAACTGCTGCCCGGCATGCCAGTGGAGACGCTGATCAAGACAGATGAACGTACGCCTTTGTCCTATCTCGTCAAACCGCTGGCAGACTACTTCAACCGGGCGTTCCGCGAATGATCGCCCGGTTCCCTCAGGGGGCTTCAACGTTTCCCAGCAGGATTGACGTCATGTCGGTCACGATCATCCCATCCACCGCCACGACTTCGACGCCGGTTTCATAAGAAACGTTGTGGCGCGTGATGCCCGATAGGTCCGCGTCATCGTCAAGAAAGACCCATTCCGGCCGCTTTGTTGTAGGCAGGCCGACCGCCACCCGTAGAATCTCCAATGCGTCCAGCGCATTCACTGAACCATCGCGGTTGAAGTCGGCCGCAATCAGGTTCTCGGGCGAGGCGAGTCCGAAAGTCGGGTCCAACCCGACCGAAATCCGCAAGACCTGCAGGGCGTCCAGCGCGTTGATCTCCTTGCTCGCCGTTGAATAGGTTTTGATTACGTCAAACTCACCCTCAAATGCACCCGACGGCAAGTTCAAATCAAACCGCCCATCGCTGTTAGCACGAACACTCACGGTGCCACCACCATTGGGAGCGAACCTGATTTCGGCGTCGCTGAGGCTGGGGTTCGAAGACCCGGAATTGATCGAAACGTTCCCCAGCACGCCATCGGAACTACCCGGATCGAGTCCTCCGAAATCCCCAAAGTCTACAGGAATATGATCCGGGCCGCCGAAACCTGCCCCAAACACCTGCGCACTGGTCAACGGTCCGCCGGACGCCGAAATCAAGTTGATCGTCTCATTGTGGTATTCGATGCGCGCGCCCTGCATCGTTGTCGTGAATGTGAGCTGTTCCGGGGTTCTCATCAACGGGTAGTCGAACAGGTCCAATCGGTCGACACCGGCCTGAAAATCCGTGATCGTGGTGAGGTCCGTGCGGTACTGCATAACAAAGATGTCCGCACCCGCCCCACCTGTCATAGTCGTGGCGCCGGTGCCTGCAATCAATATGTCATCCCCGGCCCCGCCCACGAGAGACGTCGGAAGGATATTGCCGCTCAGCATATCGTGCCCAGAAGTGCCATTTACCTCCCCGAACCCACTGCGCGTGACGCCTAGGTCTGCCACATTTAACGTAAGCTGTGTCAGGCCCGCATCTTGCTGCGAAGCGACCAGAATCTGCAATTCACCCCCGATATGCGCGACGCTGAAGGTCTCGACGTTTTGCAGCCCGCTGTGAATGGTATCGGCAAAGCTGTCCAGATACACCAATTGACCGGCAGGTGTCATAGTGAACAAGGTGATACCGTCATCGCCACCACCGGCCACCACGAAAACGCGCCCATCGACTTCGATCACCGAAAGGTCCTGAACCGACTCAAACCGGGTGTGCAGGGAATCCAAGACGTGATCGGTCGGGATCAGACGGCCATCGCCGGCCAGTTCCATGACACTGAGCGAGTTACTCTGGGCGCCAGCAACCACAACCCATGACCTTCCATAGGCTTGTACAACTTCGACCGCTGTCGGTGTTGCGATCCCCAGAGTCGCCAGAGATTCGGTGTTGTCCACCGCACTAATAGCGCCAGAATCCCCGTCGACGCGATAAGTCGAGACGGTGTTGTCGGCCGCATCCGCAGCAATCACAAAATTATCCGCGCCGATCCGAACTGCCTGCAACGAATCGACCCGCGCGGTGATTGAGCCCGAAGCGGTCAGCGTGCCGTCTCCATTAACGGCATAAGTGCCGATTTGCCCGGTGTCTTCATGCGCCATCATCAGCAGATCACGAGACCCGGTCGAAAGCTGAACCAATGCGGAAATGTCTCCGCCGCCATTCAGCGATCCTGTTTCACGTAGGGCACCGACGGTTCCATCAGGGTTCAGCTCATAACCGACAAGGCCTGTTGCAGTGTCGATATCCAAGACAAGCTGATCCCCACCGCCCAGCGAAACAGGTTCTCCGCTAGGTCCGACCTGAAACGTGATCGTACCGCTGAAATACTCTGTATCCATCATCTGAGGGACCGCACCATCGACCAGTTTCCAGACGGCGATACCGCCTCCTGGGCCGGTCAAACTGTACAGATACGTAACGCCGTTAAGCGTTTTTAAAGCCGTATCACGGATACCTGAATCGAGCGCTGCGCTCCCCGTCGCAATCACTCCTTCGAACTGAAGCATCATACCAAATCACCCAACGCCAAAACTTGGCAACGACTGCAGGATGATCTGATGCTCGGCCCGAAACCAAAGCGGAAATGTGGTGAAAACGAGGAGTTCGGTTTCAGTTTAACACAATTTTTCCTGGTTAGGGCGCATGAGTCACGGAAGGGAAAGACAGATGAACGGAACCCGGCCCACCCGGCCAAACGTGGACACCACATGTGAGGGTAAGATGACCAAAGAACATGAACCCAAGAACAAAACTGCGGAGCCCGGATCAGGCACCGGTCGCAAGGAACAAATTCGCCGGTGGATTGATGGCAAAATGCGCCGCTGGGCCGGGCGCGGGATCGTCGGGGGGCTGAGTTCGACGCTCATGGCCCTGCCTGCGTTGGCCCAAGCAACGATAGAAGAGCTGTACGCATATCAGTTTGCAGAGACGATCCCCGGCGTCCGATCGGTCAAGCTCCTGAAGAACGGTGACGTTCTGATCAAAATGGCCAATGGCAGCACCATGGTCGTGGCCTCTGAGAACGTTCAGGTTCTGGACAGCGGCGCTATCATGATCGCCGAAAACATCGTGGCAGAGATTGCTCAATTCAGCGTGGCCGAAGCCGGAGGTGCAGCTGCGGCCGGTGGTGGCATCAGCGGGGTCGGTGCCGCATTGGGCGGACTAGGTCTGGCCGGTGCAGCCGCTGCGGGCGCGGGTGGAGGCGGCGATGACGCTGAGCCGGTACAGCCAACGCCGACCTACCCGTTCCTTAACCTCGCGCAAGCGCAAGCCAGCGCGCTGAGTAGCACGGGTACGAACATCGCCATTCCGGAAGGAACCGAGACGGTAGAAGTCACCATAGGCTCGCTTGTTAAAACGGTGCTCTTGAATTCGGATGGCGGCTGGAGCATTTCCCTGACGCCTGCCGAAGCTGCAGGGCTGCCACAGGGTGTTCAAAATGTGACCGTTCGGCACCTTAGTGGCGACGGCCAAGAATTGTCGGTCGAAACCACCACTTACAACGTCGACACGATACCTCCTACCCTGACAATTTCCGGTCTCTCTGACGGTTCGGTCATGAACGCTGCGGAAAAGGCGACGGACCTTACTGTCTCCGGTACGACAAACGCCGAAAACGGGCAGACCGTTACTGTCACACTGAACGGGCAAACCTACACAGGTACGGTTGCCGATGGGCAATGGACCATTACAGTTCCTGCCGCCGATCTTGCAAATCTACCAGATGCGGCGGCGGTCAACGTGACCGCAGATGTCACTGATCAGGCAGGAAACCCGGCGGCACAGGCAAGCGATAGCTTTGACACCGACTTTACAGCTCCCACGATAACGCTGAACCAGATTTCCGACGGGTCCATCGAGCTGGTCGACGTTCAGAGTGACATGGTGCTGAGCGGGTCGACAACGGCCGCGGATGGCCAGACCGTGACAGTGGAGTTTGCCGGACATACCTATACGGGAGCTGCATCCGACGGGAATTGGAGCGTAACGGTTCCTGCTGCTGATCTAGCGAGTTTGCCTTCGGGAACTCCGGCTTCTGTGCGTGTTGTTGTCAGTGATGCTGCAGGAAATACATCGGTTCCGGCAACCGCATCGGTTCCCGTGGATCTGGCCGGGCCGTCAATCGCCATTTCTCCGCTTTCTGTCGGTGCCGTCCTGAACGGGGTCGAAGTCGGGTCGGACCTGATGGTCTCGGGCATTACCGGGAACGTTGAGGACGGCCAGCAGGTTACGGTCACGCTGGACGGTGAAAGCTACACAGGCGTGGTGTCTGGCAACAGCTGGTCTGTCACAATCCCGGCTGCGGATCTTGCGGTTTTGGCAGACGGCGGCGCGTTTATTATCACGGCAGATGTATCGGATTCAGACGGTCTCGCGGCGAACCAGGTCAGTGTGCCCGTATCCAAGGACGTGACCGCTCCTACCCTCACCATCGACAGCTTTTCGGACGGGGCTGTCATGAATGCAGCCGAACAAGGCACGGACCTGACGATCAATGGATCGACAAATGCGGAAGATGGGCAAACTGTGACTGTTTCCCTGAATGGCCAAAACTATACCGGCACGGCCTCTGGCGGGACCTGGAGTACCACCGTTCCCGCATCAGATTTGGCGGCATTGACAGACGGCGCGACGATTGTGGTCACAGCAGATGTCGCGGACGCCGCTGGAAACCCAGCCGCTCAGGCAAGTGCAAGTTTTGACACCGATTTCTCAGCCCCAGCTATCGCCGTAACGGGTCTTTCCGATGGCGCCGCCATGAACGCGGCGGAACAAGGAACGGACCTGACTGTCTCGGGCACGTCTGACGCTCCGAATGGCACAACCATCACTGTTGAGCTTGTCAGGGCAGACGGTTCGGTGGTCCAGAGCAACACTACAGCCGTCAACGGCGGAACATGGACATTTGTTGCGCCAGCAGCCAGCCTCAGCAGCCTGCAGGACGGCGAAACTTACAACATAAACGCGTCGGTGTCTGACGCCGCCGGAAATAGCGCCAGCGCCAGCGCGGGGTTTAACACGGATTTCACTGCCCCTGCCCTGACTATAAACCCTCTGCACGTAGGATCAGTCCTGGACCTTGCAGAGCGGGGTAGCGATCTGACTATCTCTGGAACCACCACGGCAGAGGACGGACAGACCGTTACCGTCACCCTGGATGGCCAACCCTATACCGGTGTCGCCTCAGGTGGGGCCTGGACAGCTACAGTTCCCGCGTCGGATCTTGCCGGATTGGCGGATGGGACCAACTTTACTGTTTCGGCCGCGGTGGACGATTTGGCCGGAAACAGCGCCGCACCGACAACCACGACTCTCGCCACAGATTTCCGACCGCTTCTGAATTTGAACTCTGTAGGTACCAACAATGCTGTTTCGCTCAGCGATGCTCAGAGCTCCGGTGTGGTTGTTTCAGGAACATCAACCGGGCTGAACGCCGGCCAAACTGTAAACGTGACACTTAACAGTTCCACTGTCGGCACCACGACTGTAGCTGCGGACGGCACTTGGTCATTAACTGTTCCCTCTTCCGAGTTTTCCAGCATCAATGCCGGCGACGATCTGACCTTCGAGGCTCAGGCACCAGTCTCCGGTGGTCCGAATCCCTTGCCTGCCACCGATGAGGCCACTGCCCATACACCGGCGGCTTACGTCCTCACCCAGGCCAGCCGGGCCGGCTCGACAATCACATTCGAGGTTTTTGCAGACTCTGACCGAGACATATCCAGCGGGTTGGCTATGACGCTGGAGATGGGTTTTGATCCAACCGTTGTGACATTTGACAGCGGATCAGATATCGGCAACGGCGCTTTCGGGTATTATCTTTCAAATCCCGTCGGAAGCTCCATAGTCAATTTCGCCGGGATCTCGCCGACCTTTACAGACCTGAGTCAGCCATTGGTGACATTCACCATGACCGTTCAGGATCCCAGCAAACCTATTGAATTGACCATAACCACACCGGATGGCGGCCCCTCGACCATTATTCTTGGCACCGACGGAGACGACACGTTGGTCGCAACCGACGTAGACAATTTCATCCGCGGTCAAGATGGAAACGACGCCATCAATGTCTCGGACGCAGGCCGCGACGTTGTCGTATTCGAAGCGGATCCGGCGGCAAACGGTATCGATACGATTACGGGTTTCTCTCTGGGCGCTGCGTCAGACGTGGCCGACGCGTTGATGTTCAGCGGTCTCGATCTGACAAGTTTGCGAGGCAACGGCACAGGCGTGGAAACGCTGAACGCCGGCGGCTCGGTCGCCGCGAATACAGGCATCGTCGGATTGACCACAGTCTTGGCGGACCTGACTACGGGCACAATCGAAGCAGCCGTCGAAAGCCTGGCCGGAATTCAGGCGGGCGATGAGCTCTACGTGTTCGCGACAGACGGCGATGACAGTGTTCTGGTCAAGGTCGACTACTCAGCCCCGAGCTCGGCCGCCGTTCATACCGTAGCTCATTTCAACGGACTGAATGACCTGAGCGGGTTGAGTACGGACAACATCCTGCACACCGACCCAACAGGTGCGACGGCCTGATTGAAACCTGCGCTGCCGGTTCCCGCAACCGGCAGTTCCACCAGACATCAAGGGGTCAAACATGGCACAGAATGGCCTGTTTCCAGTAACATATGCGCGACACAGGGGTCGGTATTGGAAGCGCTTTTCGTCTTTTCACTTTGTGAATGGCCGATCGGAATGTCCGATTGTCGAAAAAGAGGTTCTTCACGTAGCGGCAGCCTATCCGATCGTGTTCCGTAGAAGCGAAACAACCGTCGAGCCTGTGGCCGTGTTATCGCTGTTACCCGATGCACCAACGCCATTTGTTGCCCAGGACGGCCGTTGGTTGGCCGGTTACATCCCGTCCGATCTGCGGTGCCCACCTTTTCAGGCGAGCTTGCCTGATCGGCAATTCGGCACCGAAGAAAACCGTTTGCAACTCATGGTCGATGAAACACTTGGGCTGGTAACGGACGTTCCCGGAGACGAGCCCTTTTTTACCGAGGCCGGCGACCTGACCGCGGAACTTCATAGAGTTCACACGTTTCTACAAGCACGCGCAGCTTCTGCCCATCAAACGCAGTCTATGTGCGGCGTATTGGACAAGTTGGAACTGTTCGAACCGATGAAGCGCTACGAGGGTGTCAATTTACCAGCCGGATGCCTTGGGATTGCGGCACCACGTTCAAACGCTCTGTCTCAGACCGAAAAACTGACTCTACTGGAAATCGGGGCTTTTCGACTAATCCACGCACACCAAGTATCGCTTTCGCACTTGACCTGGCTATCGCGCGCGCATGAGCAGTCGGGCTGGTCGAGAAAACCAAAGCACTATACCGAAGATTCAGACATTTCGCGTTTTCTCAGAGCCATGGCGCACGCGCAGAGAGAAGAGCTTTTGGAAATTGGTGAAGTGTGATGACGCTCAGGCTTTACCCCACCCATCTCCGAAAGTTCCTTGCCTTGATTTTGGTCCCTTTGATAGCGGCCTGCGCACCTCCACGTGACCTTGCGGGTGTCGAAGCATCGCTTTCCATTGGCTCGGTCGGGGCCGGTGCCCAAGCACCGGTGAAGCGCCTGACTCAAAGCGAATTCGGGCAACGGGTTCGAGAAGCCGTCGAAACAAATCCGAATCTGGCGCAAAGCGCGACAAGGCTCGAAATTGCAAATGCCAACCAAAGGGCGGCAGAGGGAGCTTTCCTTCCGCGAGTCTCAATGGGCGTCAATGGGCGATCCGAGCGCGCGGATTCTGACATTGCGGATGTAACACCTTTTTTGCGAGTGTCGCAGCTGGTCTACGATGGGGGTGCCGCGTCCGGTGAACTGGCGGCCGCAAAGGCACGGGTTCTCGAAAATCGGGGGGGGCAGCTGCAAACCGCTGCGGCACTAACCCTTGCCGCGATAGAAACTTATGTCGTCGTCCTTGATCAGCGCAAGATCCGCGAGATCTCGGCCCAGAACGTTGACGTGCACGAAGAGATCGTGCGTCAGATCACAGAGCGAACCGAGCAGGGTGCGGGGTCGAATGCCGACGTGTTGACCGCACGATCACGCATGGCGGACGCACGAACACAGCTTGCAGACGCTGAGGCCCGAACGGACAGAGCAGAAGCGCAGTTCCGCGAAGTTTTTGGTCAGGCTCCAGGTCCGCTTGCCGCTCCGGTGGCTGCACCCAGGCTGACCCGCACCGATACGCAAATTGTTTTGGACAGCCCGCAGGTGCGCCGCGCGAATGCAGCATTGATGGCAGCGCGGGCCGAACAAACCGCAGCAATCGCACGGCGGCAGCCGGGCGTGGAAATTACGGCGTTTGCCAATCGGGATGACAGCGATGACGCCAATTTCGGGCTCGATCTGTCCTTTAATTATGAACTGGACAGCACCGGTCAACGCCGAGCTTCCATCGCTGCCGCCGAGGCCCAGGTGAGAGAAGCCGAGTTCGCCCGTGAAACCCTGATCCGCGAAATCCGTCGCGAGCTGGAGTTCATCCGCTCAGATCAGGAAGCGGGCGCCGTTCGCTTGCAAGCAGCGCGCCTGGCAGTTCAGGCCAACGCCGAAAGCGTGGATGCTGCGCGCGCTCAGTTCTCAATCGGTCGGCGCAGCCTCATCGAGATACTGGACGCTCAGCGGGACTATGTGCACGCACAGCAAAGGCTGATTTTAGCAGAGCAAAGCTTTTTTCTGACGAACTACGCCGCTCTCAGTCTGACCGGGGACATCCTGGATTTCCTCAATATTTCAATCACTAGCCAGGGTGGTGAATTATGACCGCACTAAAACCGCTGTCTCGTACTCAAGAGCTGACGCCGTTAGAAACCTGCCTGCTGCACGTGGCCTCGCACCTGGATCGCTCGCTTACAGTGGCCGCACTTCAGGCAGCCCATTCTAACGCGTCGGGTAGGTTGAGCATTCGGGACGCAATCGAAGTCGCACATCACGCCGGGCTGCAGGCCGGTTTCGGTGCGAGGAAGCTTGCGGGTTTCGACGACACTCTGGTTCCGGCGCTTCTTCTTTTGGAAAACGACAAGGCCGTTGTCTTCCGCGGACGCGCTAAAAACGGTCTTCTTCTGATTTTTGACCCCGCCATGGGTGAAAGTATCGGTGAAGTCGCGGAATCGGTTATTGCCAAGCACTATACCGGATACGCGATTTTGTTTCGTCGCAGCCACAAAGAAGAATCTGCGAAACGCAACAAGCCTGCGTCCGGCCATTGGTTTTGGTCTGCTATGTTGGCGAACCGCTGGTCCTATGCCCAAGTGGCCCTTGCCGCAGCAGTGGCGAACTTGCTTGGTCTATCAACATCCGTGTTCATCATGGTCGTCTACGACAGGGTGCTTCCGAACGAGGCAACAGAGTCCCTGATCGCCCTAACGCTCGGCGTGAGTCTTGCGCTTGCGTTTGACTTCGCTCTGAAACTCTTGCGCGCAGGATTCATCGACCGAGCTGGTCAAAAAGCCGATATGTTCATGGGGCGGCGCGTTTTCGATCAGGTGTTGAACATCAAGATGAAATCCCGCACCGGTTCGACTGGCGCCATTGCCAGCACCATCCGCGAATTTGAAACTCTGCGCGAGTTTTTCACCTCTGCAACTTTGGTCGCACTGGTCGATCTACCCTTCATCGCCCTGTTTATAATGGTCATTTACGTCGTGGGCGGGCCACTTGCGCTCATCCCGGCGCTCGCTGTTCCTGTTGTTTTACTTGCCGGTATGGCGGTTCAGCCCTTGTTATCGAGGTTGGCCGAAAAGAGCTTCGCTGACGGTCAGTCAAAACAATCCGTTCTGGTCGAAACCGTATCAGGTCTTGAGACCATCAAAACCACGGCTGCGGCGCGTCAGATGCGTGCGCGATGGGATGACGCGATTGAACGACAGTCCTCACACGGCATTCGCAGCAGAACGGTGACACAATTTGCCCTAAACCTAACCGGTTTCACGCAACAGGCGGCACAGGTTCTGATCGTTTTTTATGGTGTGTTTCTGATCACGGACGGCCAGGCAAGTATGGGTGCCCTGATTGCCTCGGTGATGCTGACAGGACGTGCACTGGCCCCATTGGGACAACTTGCGCAGACACTGACTCGCGTCAATCAAGCGCGCAGCGCATACCGAAATCTGAACGCATTGATGCAGGCGGAAAGTGAGCGGCCCGAAGGTCGAAATTGGATCAGCCGCCCGCATATAGACGGTCGTATTTCCTTTAAGGACGTGTGTTTTTCGTACCCAGATCAGACGGATGATACGCTTTCCGGGGTCTCGTTTGATATAGCTCCCGGGGAAAAGGTCGCAATTCTGGGACCGATCGGATCAGGCAAAAGCACGATCACACGCTTGCTGCTGGGGCTATACGAACCCAGGGCTGGATCGGTCATGTTAGACGGCGTTGATATCCGGCAGATAGATCCAGGCGATCTTCGTCGCAATGTCGGTTCGGTTTTGCAGGATGTCTGGCTTTTTTCCGGTTCTATCCGGGACAACATTGCTAGTGGTGCGATCCGACCCCGAGACCAAGATCTGATCGAAGCAAGTCAGGTGGCCGGAGTGGAAGATTTCGTTGTTCATCACCCAAGCGGCTATGACCAACAGCTGGCAGAGCGTGGCGAAGGCTTGTCTGGTGGTCAACGGCAAGCCATCGCGCTTGCCAGGGCGCTGATCGGGCGGCCTCCGGTTTTGCTTTTGGACGAACCAACCAGTGCGATGGACGTGAAAACCGAAGCCGAGGTCATTAAACGCCTGAAACAGGCAACCGCCGACACCACAATGGTGATCATCACGCACCGCACCAGCCTGTTGGCACTGGTCGACAGGGTAATTGTGATTGAACGTGGTCAAGTTGGCGCCGACGGACCCACAAGCATGCTCAGCCAGCACGCACGCGTAGCAGGGAGGCACTTGAATGTCGCGGCATCCTGACCTGGATTCGATGGCCCGAGAAATGCGGGGGCGATCTCCGCTACGGGGGTCGCTCCTGCTGCTAGTCATCTTCGCCTGCCTCCTGACATCGGTGTTTTGGGCTTACCTGACAGAACTGGACGATGTGACCCGCGTGGACGGTCGGATTGTCCCTTCCGCAGATGTTCAACTGATCGAAGCGACGGAACCCGGTGTCCTTCAATCCTTGCACACTAAGGAAGGTCAGATCGTCGAAAAAGGCACATTGCTGATGGAGTTCGACACCACACAAATTGACAGCCAACTGAGTCAAGAAGAACAGCGCGCATTTGGGTTGATGGCACGGGCTCAACGATTGCAGGCGGAAATAGATGGAGCAACCCTCACATTCTCGCCAAAGCTAATCGAAGGTGCTCCGGAAGTGGTGAAATCGGAAACCGCTTTGTTCCAGGGTCGCCAAACCGAGCTGATGGCCGAAATCGCGATATTTGAGCGGCAGCGAGAACAACGCCGCCGCGAGTATGAAGAAGGACTTGTAGATCAGGTCACTGCAGACGAAACACTCAGGATTTTGGCCGAGGAACGCGCAATTATGGCGCCGCTGGTCGAAAAACGGATGGAGCCTGCAACGACCCTTTTGACGCTTCGTAGAAGCGCCGCAGAATGGGAAGGACGTAAAGTTCGAGCAAAAGCGGTTACCAACAGGTTGCAAACCGGCCTCAAAGAAATCGACGACAGGATACAAGCCGCTCACAGCAGATTCCGCAGTGCGGCGCTGACCGATCTAGCAGCCACGACAGCCGAATTGGCCGCGCTCAGGCCATCATTGCCAGCCTTGCGGGACCGTGCGGATCGAGCCCAAGTCCGGTCTCCTGTCCGTGGCATCGTCAATCGCATTCATCGGACAACGATCGGCGGTTTGGCACGCAGCGGGGAAGAACTGATCGAAATTGTCCCATTGGACGACAAGCTGTTGGTCGAAGCCTATGTCCGCCCCGAGGATATCGCCTTTCTGCATGCGGGCCAGTCTGTAAAAATTAAGATCACAGCCTATGATTTCGCTCGTTATGGAGCGCTGGATGGAGAGATCACGCGCATAGGTGCGACTACAATCACTCGAACCGAACGCAATGACGAAGAAGTATTTGTCATCGAAATCCAGACGAGTCATGCAATTTTGGATGCAAACGGGATCGCTGTTGAGATTATCCCGGGAATGATTGCCGAGGTGGACATTCTATCCGGCAAGAAAACCGTATTGGACTACCTTCTGCAACCCGTCATCAAGGTCAAGGATCGGGCTCTGCGCGAATAGTAACCTGAACCCAAGAGGGCTGCGTTGTTTAGCGGCGCGTGCTGGCGGGAGGAAACCGCGACCGGCAACTACTACCACTCGACATCTCCCAAGAAAATGTACCCAGCCCCGTAGATGGTTTTTATCAAACGTGGATTCTTTGGGTCTTCACCCAGTTTGGTGCGCAACCGCGAAATCCTGACATCCATTGCCCTGTCGAAACTGTCACCGGCAGCCCCGCCCAGCGCCTCTTGCATCTGGGCCCGGCTGATCAAACGCTTGGGGCTTTCCAGAAACAGCCGGAGAACTTCGCCTTCGGCATGGCTGAAAGGGGTCTCGTTTCCGGTTCCATCCACAAGAATGTAGCGGTCAAAGTATGCCGTCCACCCATTGAACTGCGCCACGTCCAACTGCATCGTCTGCACCCTTGGCGACCGCAACCGCGCGCGAATGCGGGCCACGACTTCAGCCGGATCGAATGGCTTGGTAATATAATCGTCTGCCCCCAGCTCTAACCCGGTGACGCGATCCTGTACTTGCGCCCGGCCGGAAATGATGATGACTGCGGCCCCCTGCTCAAGGGCCAATCTGTGGACCAGGGCCAGCCCGTCCGTATCCGGCAAGGATAAATCAACCAAACACACATCCGGTGTGACACGTTTAAGCGAGGCTTCAAATTCGCGCGCACGGGAAAAGCTTTGGGTCCGAAAACCGGCCTCTTCCAGTGCGTCTGTCAGAATGCGCCGGATCTCGGGCTCATCATCGACAATGGTTACCAGCGGTTTGGTCATCAGGCAGCCTCGTCTCGGATCAGGGCGGACAGTTGCGCCCGCGTGAACGGTTTACGCAGCACAGGGGCGCGCTTCAGTGCTTCTCGGTGTAGCGGGTCAGAATAGGGCAAGGACGTCATCAGAATGCACGGCAAAAATGGTTTGAGCTTCGCTAGCAGGTCCAGACCAGTCTTCTGCCCTTCAAGACGAATGTCCGAAAGCACAAGGGCAATGTCTTCGACATTTTCCGCCAGTGCCGACGCTTCATCGCACGACGTCGCCTCGATCACCGAAAACCCAAGATCGACCAGCATATCGCGGAACTGGCGGCGCAGGTCGTCGCTGTCTTCGACCAACAGGACCAAACCTTCCTGAACAGGAGGGGCAGGACGATAGGGAAGCCGCAGTACAACCGATGCACCCGACGGAGTGTTGCGCAGGTTCAGGTCACCACCTGCCAGCTTGACCGTGTCATACACCATCGGCAGGCCCAGACCCGATCCCTTGTCGCCTTTGGTCGTAAAGAATGGGTTCAGTGCCTTCTCTAACGCTTCTTTCGAAAATCCGGGACCAGTGTCTGACACGGCGATCTCAGCCCAGATTTCACCAATTGTATGAGCGCTGATCGTGATCTGGCCCGACCCGCCACAGGCATCACGCGCATTGAGCACTAGATTTAGCAAAGCGTCCTGAATCATACCCGGGTCCAACATAAGGGCTTTGTCCGGCAGCGTGTTAACGACCGACAAACCAACCCCGCGCGGCAGCGAAGGAGTAGCCAGAATTCGCAGGTCTTCCAGCAATCCGCGCATGTCCGTCGCCTTGGGTTGAGGTGTTCTGTTACCGGTCATATCAGCGATACGGTTCAGCAATTGCCCGCCTCGGCGGGCCGTTTGCTGGGTCGCGGCAACGAGTTCGCGCGCTTCGTCCGACAAACCCATTTTTTCCAGTCGCGACTGCATACCTAGTATAATAGTCAGCAGGTTGGAAAAGTCGTGGGCCAAGCCACTGGTCATCTGCGCAGCCATTGCGCGACGACGCGTTTGTTGCAACGCAACACGCGCTTGCGTTTCCTCGGTGATGTCGACGGACATCACGTAAACCCCCCCTTCACCATCGGGTGTAAAGGACACTCGGATGCGTCTGGAGTCCTGATCTTCGGTGAACTCAAAAACCGACGTTTCCCCGGCGTACGCCTTCTGCAAAAACGGCTCGACCCGTAAATATGCCGTAGAACCCAACGCCTGAGAAATATGCATGCCCAAGATCTCGGACGGGCGACCGGGCATGACCGAGTTCAGGCGACGATTGGAATAGTCATACCGACCATCGGGGTCCAGATGCGCGATATGGGCCGGCATCATTTCGGTGGTCATGCGCGTGCGCGCTTCGATTTCAGTCAGCTGGCGTTTGGCTTCTTCCAAAGCCGAATTGGTAGCCGCAAGCTTTCTGTTCGTCGCTGACAGCTCCTCGGCCCGATCCAACAACTGACCAGAGAGCTCTTCTGACCGAGCACGCAACAAGGCCTCGGCCTGTTTCGTGTTGGTGATGTCTGTATAGACCGCCACCCAGCCGCCCCTGGGCAAAGGCGCACCTTCGACCGAGATCACCTGACCATTAGCGCGAACGCGTTCGATATAGTGAGGTTCGAATGTCAGAGCCTGTTTTACCCGCAGCTCGACGACTTCCTCGACGTCCTTAACCTCTCCGTATTCGCCATTGGAGGCGAGGTGTCGGATCGTATCGCTGAACAGAGCGCCCGGCTGGACCAGGTGGTCGGGCAGATCGAACATCGACTGAAACGGCCGATTGCTGACCACCAGCCGAAGTTGGCTGTCATAAATCGACAGCGCCTGTCCGATCAGATTCAGACCGGCCGTTGTCATAGCCTTGATTTGCTGTTCAGTTATATCCAAAGCCGCCCTCCCCGCATTACATGCGTAACACCGGTTCCGTCACAGGTGTAGGGGGCAGGCGCGCGACACTTTGGGGCAACAAGCTTTGATCGCTTGTGGATCAATACCTGGCTTTGGACTTTGGCCCTTCGGCCGTTATCGAATCCAACGACAGTGTATGATCCATGTTTCGCATGCGGTGACGCAACATTTGTCGACTTAGCCGCGCCAGATCCGTCGAATATTCGGGATCCGAGGCCACGTTCTGCATTTCTCCGCTATTCTGGTGATCAAACAGAATAGGCGGAAGTTCCGCAGCGAACTCGACCAGAGTAAAACGCCCGTCCCGCAGGATGCCCAGGCACGAGTCGCTGTTGCCCGTTCCCAGAACGTGTTGCCAAACAGAAGGGTCTTCGGGCTCGGCAAAGTCCAGTTCACTGAAAGAATAGCTGCGCCAGTCGTCAGGGGTTTCGCCCTGCAACAGCGGTAGCAGCGATCGCCCGTCCATTGAATTCGGGATCGGCTGACCTACCCAATCCAATATCGTTGGCGTGATGTCGATGGACTCGGTTGGTAAAGAAACAACTGATCCGGCACGCGCCTGATTGTTAGGATCCCGGATCATCAGGGGCGTTTTATAGGCCGCGTCGTAGACGGTCATCTTGCCCCAGCTGTGCCGGTCACCCAGCATCTCGCCGTGATCGGCCGTGATAACCACCATAGTGTCGTCGTATTGGCCACTGTCCTTCAGGAACTGGATGACCCGCCCAACGTGATGGTCGACCTCGGTTGCAAGCCCCAGATATACGGCGCGCAGGGTTTGAATGTTCTCGAGGGTTGGCTCGACGTCATCAAACCCCAGCACGAAATCACCGGCGGTCTGGTTGGCAATTGTCGGGCCAAAGAAGGGATGCATTGCGCTCTCTTCCGAGGCATCCGAAAGCCCGGCGGGCCGAGGCAGCGTCGCTGGATCGTACATATCATTATACGGTGCAGGCGCGACCAATGGCGGATGCGGCCGAATGTATGTCAGATGAGCGAACCAGTTCTCAGCGGAAAACGGTGCCATGCTGTTCAAGAACACATCCGTCAGGAAGGCCGTGTCACTGTCTTCGGCCCGATACAGGGCAGGATCATTTAATCGCGGTTTGCCGCCACTTGGCGCCGTCGGTTTGTGGACATCCCAGTAATCTTTGAACTCATAGCCCTTTTTCATCAGGTGGGAACGCCAAGGGTAGGATTCCTCAAGCCGCATTTCGACCACTTCGTGGAATCCGTTCATCGGGTGTTCATACGATTTCAGGATCGGATCGTTCTGGTTATGCACCCGAGGGTCCGCGGATGTGTCGGTGTACCCAAACAGCATCGGCAGATACCCTGCCTTGCGCATCTCGGTCGCGATGTTCGGGGTGTCGTGCCGCAACGGCGTGCCATTGCGAACCGAGCGGTGATTCATTGCGTATTGCCCGGTCAGGATGGAGGCACGCGACGGGCCACAGGGATTGGTTACCGAAAAATGCTGCTCGAACGTCACCGCTTCGTCCATGAACGCCCGCAAGTTTGGCAGATCGACATGGGCCGCCAAGGCACCGTTCAGGCAGTCGGCGCGCAATTGATCTATGATGATGAACAAGACATTTCCGGCGTGCGGCATTTCGATCTCCCTGATTCCACATACGTGGTACCGAAGCGAACTCTGTCCATGTTCGCAAAGCCCGGCAACAAGATAGTCGCTCCCTGTCGAAATTTGTTTCGGTTCCGGGGCGGTTCGGGTCTGGGTGCGGCTTAGCGAAACGAAAAATGTGTTTGAACGCAACGTCCTATGGGATTGGGGCTTTTGTGCCTGAAATTGTCACCTAGACGCTATTACGCGGCGAAAATTACCGGACAAATTGCAAAAATCCGTTGCAGGTCAATACCCTTTGGCATCACATACGCGCATGACCCAGCCTATGATACAGTCGGACCGTGACGCCAACGGCGTCTACCTGCGGGTTTCGGGTGATCTGCTGACACAATCCTTGGAAACGGTAGAAAAGGCATTTACCTCGTTTCACACGGATGGAAACGACGTCACCGTCGATCTGTCCAAGGTCGACGCGCTGGATACCGGTGGCGCATGGCTGATTGCCGACCTGGCGCGCCGTGTCAAAGCGGGCGGAGCCGATGTGCATTACCTGGGACTAAATCCCGCTCATTCCGCGCTGCTCGAGACTGTGGCGGAAAACATACCGGACGATCCTGGAATCGAAACCGAACGCCGCAGCTTTGTCGACTGGGTAGCAAGTGTAGGGAAACGCACGGTCCAGGCCGGAAAGGATGGCCTGTCGCTGCTCGGTTTTTTGGGTCTGACGCTGCACCGCCTGGTTCGCACCATCCTGATGCCGCGCCGGCTACGTACCGCGGCACTGGTATCCCAAATGGAGGAAACCGGCTTCAAGGCTATACCGATCGTCGCCCTGATGGGGTTCCTGATCGGCGTCGTACTGGCCTTTCAGGGCGCGACTCAGCTGAAGCAATTCGGGGCCGAGATTTTTGTGGTCGAGCTGATTTCGATTTCGGTGCTGCGTGAACTTGGCATTTTGCTGACCGCGATCATTGTCGCCGGCCGGTCCGGTTCAGCCTTCACCGCATCAATTGGTTCGATGAAAGTTCAGGAAGAAATCGACGCGATGCGGACGCTGGGTCTGGACCCGGTTGAGGTTTTGGTAATCCCGCGGGTTGTGGCGCTGTTGATCATGCTTCCGATTCTTGGATTCATCGCGGATATTGCTGCGCTGATCGGTGGTGGATTGATGAGCTGGATCGACCTTGGTGTAAGCCCCGGCATGTTCGTAACACGCCTGAAAGAGAATACCGGTATCTGGCAATTTGCCATCGGCATGATCAAAGCCCCATTCTTTGCGCTTGTTATCGGCGTTATTGCCTGCTGGCAGGCGATGCAGGTCAAGGGATCAGCCCAAAGCGTAGGACAAAGAACAACCGCATCGGTTGTGCAGTCCATCTTTATGGTCATCGCGCTGGACGCCCTGTTCTCGATCTTCTTCTCGGTGATGGAGGTCTGACGTGGACGGTACAACGCTGGAACAGAGCTCCAAGACCGGCACACAGCGCGAGGCCGTGATCCGCGTTCGCAACCTGACGAACCGGTTCGGGCCACAAGTCGTGCACGAGAACCTGAATCTGGACGTTTGGCGCGGCGAAGTTTTGGGGATCGTCGGCGGCTCGGGAACCGGTAAATCTGTCTTGCTGCGCACAATTGTGGGTCTGAACAGACCGGCTGCTGGCAGCATCGAAGTCCTTGGTGTCGACGTTTTGAACGGGCCGGAAGAGGAACGGCGCCGCATTGAGCGTCATTGGGGCGTCGCCTTTCAGGACGGCGCGCTGTTTTCGTCTTTGACCGTTTTGCAGAATGTCATGGCCCCGTTGCGCGAACATACCGGGCTGAGCGAAAAGCTGATGTGCGCGCTTGGTAACCTCAAGATCAGTCTCGTTGGACTGCCGGCACTGAGCTGCGGCAAGCTGCCATCTGAATTGTCCGGCGGGATGCGCAAACGCGCCGCGCTTGCCCGAGCCTTGGCGCTTGACCCCGAGATCGTGTTTCTGGATGAACCAACCGCCGGGTTGGATCCGATTGGCGCTGCCGCCTACGACGAACTGATCGGAGAATTGCAGCATGCATTGGGCTTGACGGTGTTTATGGTCACGCATGATCTGGATAGCCTCTACGCCATTTGCGATCGGGTCGCAGTGCTTGCAGAAAAACGCGTTCTGGTTGAAGGTCCGATTGAAGAAATGACCAAAGTCGATCATCCTTGGGTTCAGGAGTATTTCACCGGCCCCCGGGCGCGCGCGGCGCAAGAGAAGGGGCAGGACAGGTAAAGGCTATGGAGACCCGGGCAAACTATATTCTGATCGGTGCGTTCACCATTGCGGGCATACTCGGTGCCTTTGGGTTTTTCCTGTGGCTCGCGAAGTTCGAGGTGTCACGGCAATACGCGTATTACGATGTACTTTTCGACAATGTCTCGGGTCTGTCCGCCGCAGGCGGTGTGAGTTTTAACGGCCTGCCGGTGGGACAGGTGATTTCGTTGAACCTGGATGAAGATGACCCGTCAAAGGTGCGCGTGAAGTTGGAAGTAGACGCCGATATTCCCGTGACCGAAGACACTATCGCGCAATTGCAATCCCTGGGTGTCACAGGTGTCAGTTACGTTGAGCTGACCGGGGGCAAAAGCGGCGACAAGCGGTTGCCGGAAAACAGCGTGATCAAAAGCAAACGCAGCGCCATTCAATCCCTGTTCGAAGGGGCGCCGAAGGTATTGGACGAGGCCGTTACCCTGCTGGAAAGTCTGAACGAAGTTGTCGACGACAAAAACCGCAAATCCGTCAGCGACATTCTGGAAAACCTGGCCGCGGCTTCGGGCAAATTGGACAAAACACTTTCGGATTTTGAAAATCTATCAACGGATCTTGGCGGGGCTGCGAAACAGCTGGGCAACTTCACCACACGCCTGGAAAAGCTTGCCGACACGGCCGAAACGACCCTGACCACAGGGACGGACACCCTCAAAAGCGTGAAGACGGCGGCAGAGTCTGCGACGGCAACTCTGGATACCGCCAAGGGCACAATCGAGACTGCTGACCGTTTGATCAAAGACGATCTCAAGGCCTTCATTGATCGAGCATCGGAGTTGGCAGAACGGCTGTCGGGGTTGTCGGACGAAGGCAGCGTCGCTTTGGCAACGGTCAACGAGACCTTCTTGAACGCAAACAAGACTTTGGGATCGATCACCGGCGCCATGGAAACCGCAAACAGCACGCTTGTGTCTGCGGAAAAGGCCTTTGACTCGGCCAACAAGGTGATAAACGAAGACGTCGGAGCGGTCATGGACGATATCCGAAATGCCGCCAACCAAGTTGCGACCACGGTTTCGAACGTCACCGATAAGCTGGATAAAATCTCGGCCGACATCCTGAGCGCGTCACAATCTGCGTCCGAGTTGATGGGAACCATCGACGGCATCGTTCAAGACAACCGGCGACAATTGTCCGATTTCCTCCGCGTCGGCCTGCCGCAATTCACACGGTTTGTGGAAGAGTCGCAACGGCTTGTAATCAGCCTGGATCGGCTGGTGGATAAAATCGAACGTGACCCGGCACGCTTCTTACTGGGGACCCAAGCATCGGAGTTTCGCCAATGATCAGGCTCTTTCTCTTGGCTCTGGCGCTGGTTTCGCTGGCAGGTTGTACCGGATTGGGGACGCTCAGACAGGCGTCCAAACCGAACGATCTGTATCTTTTGACGCCAAAAAGCACCTTTTCGTCGTCTTTGCCGCGCGTTCAAAAGCAGATCGTCGTGCAGGAACCGACGGCGACCGCTGCGGTCAACACCGATCAGATCGCCATTCAGCCAACGCCGCTTCAGGTGCAGTATCTGCCGCGTGCAAGGTGGGTGGATCGCGCACCACTGATTGTTCAGGCGCTGCTTGTGGAAAGCTATGAAAACAGTGGAAAAGTGGCCGCCGTAGGCCGTTCGACTGTTGGCCTGCGTGCGGACTACGTCATTGTCCCGGATCTGCGTGAGTTTCAGGGGCTCGTCATCAGTGACGTAGAGGGGTCAAAAAGCATACGCGTAGAGGTGCGCCTTAACATTAAGATTATCGACGAGTTCGAAGACAAGATCATCGCATCAAGCTCATTTCGGGAATTTGTTGTATCGGCAAGTGACAAGACACCGGATCTTGTGAGGGCTTTCGACGAAGCTTTGGGCAAGACCATGCGGGACGCCGTGGAATGGAGCGTGCGCCGCATCAACACCCACGCGGCCAACAACCAAAGATCGTACTGATATGAGCTGGGCGCTGCCTAGCGCAGCGCCCATTTTTGTCGTCACTTTGTCAGCGTTTCCGCAAGCCGCATCAGAGTTACGGCTTCGGCCCTGTAGCCAAACAGATCTTCGCCTCGGGCAGCGTTGGCCAACCCGATCGCATCCTCATGGGACCAATCCCCTAAATATTCACCGCCGCGCAACAATTGCCCAAATCCTGCAATTGCATAGGAAAAGCGCACATCGTCCGTGACCTCTCCTTGGACTGACATAATTGGTTCCTCAATCAGCTGACTCTGCACAGCGCCGGGCGTTTTGTAACGTAGCTTGAAGAACCCGATCTCATCTGATTCTCCTTGTACCGAGTGCTCGCCATAGCGTAGCGGATCGTTTCGGATCGCATCCGACCCAACCGGTGTAACCTCGTAGATCGCTGTAACCGAGTGACCCGCACCGACGTCTCCCGCATCCACCTTATCATTAGAGAAATCCTCGCGTCGCAGTGCGCGGGTTTCGTACCCGATCAGTCGATACTCGGCGATTTGCGACGGATTGAACTCGACCTGAATTTTGACGTCATTGGCGATTGGGAACAACGCGCCGGTCAACTGATCCACCAACACCTTTCGCGCCTCGCTCAGCGTGTCGATATAAGCTGCCTGCCCATTTCCGTTCTGAGCAAGCGCCTGCATGGTGGCATCGTCCAGATTGCCTCGACCAAAGCCCAGAACGCTTAGAAATGTGCCACTTTCGCGCTTGCGGGCGATGAAGTCTTCCAAAGCTTCGGGATCTGACAGCCCGACGTTGAAATCTCCGTCCGTGGCCAGAATAACGCGCGTTATCTCTCCGTCAGAAACCATGCTTTCGGCGACCTCATAAGCCTGCTGCAACCCGGCCTGCCCCGCGGTCGAACCACCTGCCTCCAACCTATCAAGCGCACTGAGGATTTTATTGCGTTCCGCAGCCGCCGTAGGTTCCAGCACCTGCCCCGCACTGCCAGCGTATGTCACGATTGAAATCTGATCCTCGGGCCTTAGTTCCGACAGCAACAAGCGGAACGATTGCTTGAGTAGCGGAAGCTTGTTTGCGTCCTGCATGGAGCCCGACGTGTCGATCAGAAAGACCAGGTTCAGAGGCGGACGATCTTCGATCCGCGGCAACGCGCCTTGAATACCGATATGAACAAGCTGAGTGCCCTCGTTCCAGGGCGTTGGCGATACGGTAATTGTCGGTCGAAACGGGGCATCGCCTTCGGGCGCGGGGTAGGAATAGGGGAAATAATTCACCATTTCCTCGACCCGAACGGCATCTTTGGAGGGAAGCTGGCCGCGCATCAACGAGGATCGGACAATCGAGTATGACGCTGTATCGACGTCGATCGAGAACGTCGATACCGGCTCTTCGCTAGTCACTTTCACAGCGTTGTTTTCCGCGTTCGCAAAGGTTTCAGTGTCTGGCTGAGGTATCAACCCCACCTCTGGCTGCATCATGTTTGGGACGGCCTCGTCATACGTAGCGCCGTCTGCAAGGCCAAAACTCGCACCTCCTTCAGCACCCAATCCAGCCGCGCTCAGTTGTCGTGATGCCATCTTGGACCGATTGGCTTCAGCTACTTCTTCACGAGTGACCGGAGGCTCAACGACAGGTTCCTCAAGGCTCGCAATGTCCGCTTCGGGCAACGGTGGAGCGGCAACGCGACTTTCACTTCGCGATAGCGGCTGGATCACAACGTCCCGAGTTTGCGGCACGATCATTACAAGGGCCACGGCAGCAACTGCTGTTGTGGCGGTCAACACACCGCGGTGCGACAAAGCGTTCAACATGGATTTTGCTCCTTCTGTCATGCGGGCCAGAGGGCCGCGCTTAACAGTCGGACGCATTGCAGCGCGCGATCCTTGGTTGCGGGCGAAATCTTTCTGAGCCTGCTCCAGGTTTTCCGCACGTCGGCGCGCATCAGGTGCCGGAGTAGCGGCATCCATCAATGCTTTGAGTTCTTCAAGATCATCGGTCATTGTGCCAATTCCTCTTGCCGCAGGATACGCAGCCGCTTGCGGATGTCGGACATCCGCCAGGAAACGGTCCCTTCTGAAACCCCCAACACGGCAGCAGCTTCGGCATGGGTCATCTCATCTTCCAGGGTCAAAGCCAGCGTGTCCTGCAGTTCAGGCGGCAAAGACTGCATGGCGCGCTGCAACCAATCCAGGGCTTCGGCTGTTTCTGCGGCCTCTGCCCGGCGCATCTGTTCGGCATCGCCCCACCCCTCTGCCGCGCGGTTACGGCTGGCATTTCGACGCCGGGCGTCTTCTGCCGCGTTGACCACAACCCGATAAAGCCAGGTCGTGAATTTCGCCTGAGCTCTAAACCCAGTGATTTTTGCGGGGAGGGCCGCGCAGATATCCTGTGTCAGATCTTCGGCTTGATCCGCCCGCCCCGTCAGACGGAAAGCCAGACGAAAAACACGGTCATAGTGGCGCTGTAGAAGGGTAGAAAACGCGTCAGCGTCCCCTTCTGCGGCGGCCATCACAAGGTCCTCATCCGATATATTCATGCGCATCACGATGGGTAAGACGGATCGGAATCTTCAATCCTTGACGGTGTCTCCAAAAAAATTCAAAAATGATCCGCCGAAGCCGCTTTCCAGTCTGCTTCAAACTCAACCGGGATTGCATCCGACAACAAAACGCCTTCGTCGACAAAGGTATAGAGTTCGGCATAGGACCGTTCGCGTTCATCCGCCGTGCGACGGCGAATATCACTCGGACGCAGCTCGGATACGCTTTCCTTCCCCATAGCGCCCAAAAGTTCGCGGAAGCTTTCCAGGGTCGCGTCGTGGAAGCGATGCACACGCTGACGTTTTTGCGGAACATTTACAGCCCTGCCCCGGATCGGGTCTTGTGTGGCGACCCCCGATGGGCAGCGGTTCGTGTTGCAATGCAGCGCCTGGATGCACCCAACGGCAAACATCATTGCACGTGCCGCGTTGCACATATCTGCGCCCAGCGCGAATTTCTCGACCATATCGTACCCCGTCGCCACCTTGCCCGAGCAGATAATCCGGATCTTGTCACGCAAACCTACGCCACGCAGACAGTTATTTGCGAAAATCAGCGCCTCGTTCAGCGGCATGCCCAGACGGTTGGTAAACTCCACCGGCGCTGCACCGGTGCCTCCTTCCGCGCCATCAATCGTAATGAAGTCTGGGAGGATACCGGTTTCCAGCATCGCCTTGCAGATCGCCATGAATTCGGAAGGTCTGCCGATACATAATTTGAACCCAACCGGTTTACCGTCCGACATCTCGCGCAAATGTTGCACGAAGTGCAGTAGGCCAGTCGGCCCCTCAAAGGCCGAGTGAATCGGCGGGGAGATTACGTCCTGATGTTCGGGTACACCCCGAATTTCGGCGATCTCTTTGTCTACTTTTGCAGCGGGCAACACGCCTCCGTGGGAAGGCTTGGCGCCCTGCGAAAGTTTGATCTCAATCGCTTTGACAACATCCTTCTTGGCCTTCTCTGCAAAGAGATCCTTGTCGAAGCCCCCTTCAGGTGTTCGGCAACCGAAATAGCCTGTTCCAATCTGCCAGATGATATCACCACCTTCGGCCAAATGGTGTGGGGACAGACCACCCTCACCCGTATTGTGCGCAAAGCCCCCGTCTTTGGCACCACCGTTCAGCGCTCGGATTGCGTTGGCGCTGAGGGCACCAAAACTCATCGCGGAAACGTTCAATCGCGATGCGTTGTAAGGCTGGGAACATTGGGGGCCACCGAGCATGATCCGTTCTTCGCTTTCAGCCACGTTCTTCGGTGCCAGCGAATGGTTCGCCCGATGATACCCAACCGTCATGATATCGTACTGGGTGCCAAAAGCCTGTGTATCGACCTGCCCCTTTGCCCGCGAATAGACAAGCGCGCGAATGATCCTGTTGAAAGGCCGGCCGCTTTCATTCGTTTCAACGAAGTATTGCCGGATTTCCGGGCTGACGAACTCCAACATATAGCGAAAGTGCCCCAGAACCGGGTAGTTGTTCAGCACGTTGTGCTTTGTTGTCAGCATATCGTAGAGGCCAACCACGGCGTATGGAATGAGTAGGACCAGCAGCCAAAGTGCCGGCGGCCAGAAATACCCCCAGAGCAGAGTCAACGGCAGACATACATAAGTAAGGACATAGTAGAGTCTGCGTACAATCATTCGTGCTCTCCCAGTATGGCGTGGTGCCTGACCGGCTCGGGCAGACAGGTCCTGCGCCAACCGTGGGGCAAATCGGCGTTAGATTGCAAGCCATTGTGCCCACGTTCACATAATCGGGCGGACTTGTGAAAGACTGCCGAACCCTAGGCCGCAGTTGATCCATTCACCATCTGCCTATATCCCCGAACAGAAAGGATTTGGGCAGGGCAACAGGCTGTGACACAGAAACGAACAGGCGTTCGGACCACGGTTTTGATGTTCGCAGCCGTTTTCCTTGGCGGAGCAGCAGGATCGCTGCTGCGCGAGCTGTTCTCAGTCAACATTCCCGGTGCGGATTTTTTAACGCAGACCTTCGGCATCAACATCGTGGCTTGTTTCATACTCGGGTGGCTCTACTCCGTTCGCAACCGGGTGCACGCCCATGTCCTGCACTTGGGGGCCGTTGGCTTCTGTGGCGGCTTGTCGACCTTTTCGTCCTTCGTGGCAGAACTGGAGCGTTTAGCGTTGTCCAATATCTGGGTTGCAGCTTCGGCTGCCGCGCTGGAGATCACAGTCGGATTGGCTGCTGCAATTCTGGGTGAAGCCATCGGGCGGCGCATTCATTTGCGGGGGCTTTCGGAATGAACGAATTGTACCTGCATGCCATGTTTGGGTTGGGCGGCGGTCTGGGTGCAGTGTTGCGCCATTGGATCGCACTTTGGGTTGTTCATGATCTGCCGTTGTCGACTCTGATCGTGAACGTTCTGGGAAGTCTTTTACTGGGCCTGTGGATCGCGTATCTCGGTGGTCCTGTTGAGATGGGTGAAGAAGAAAAACGGCTCGTTTTTGGCTTCTGCGGCGGCTTCACGACGTTTTCCAGCTTTGCCTACCAATCGCTGGAATTAAGGCGCGAGCGCACGCTTGCGCTAGCCGCTGGCAATATTCTTCTCAGCCTGGTTTTGTGCTGGTGCGCCTTGGCTCTGGGGTTATTCCTGCTGCGTTAATGCGCCGGTACAGACGCTTGCGTACCGGGTTTGGGCGCCTTGCAGAACAACAAAAGCGGAATAGTAGCCAGCGCCAGTAGCCCGAGATTGTTGAAAACGGTCAGGTACGAGATCAACTCGGCCTGTTGCGAAATCTCCTGCCCCAGAATGGCCGCGCCCTGCGCGCTGTCCGGCGTCAGGTTCAGCGGTGCGAGGTAGGCTTGCGCCGCCGGATTGTAGGGCGTCACGTTTTGGCTGAGTACGGCAGTGTTCGTTTGCAAACCACGAACGACCCATGTGCCCACAAGCGAAATACCAATTGACGAGCCAAGCTGCCGTGTCACGTTGAACAGACCCGACGCCTCGTCCTGCCGGGATTTGGATATGCTCTCGAAGGCCAAGATGGACATCGGTACGAAGACGAGGCCCATACCCAGACCACTCACGGCACCTGGCCAGGCCAGTTCCCAGAAACCCGCATCCATGTTCAGCGCACCCATCATGAAGTTGCTGACGGCGGTCAATAGCATTCCCAGTCCGGCCAGCACGCGGGGATCAAATCGGGCTACCAAAACCGCACCGGTCAAAACCATCGACAAACCCGCGGCGATCCCGCGCGGGATAAACAGATGCCCGGAGATGATAACGGGATAGTCCAGCAGGTTCTGGACAAATGTCGGCAAGATCGCGATCCCTCCAAACAGCGAAATAGCAAACCCGGCGATAACCAGATTGCACAGCGCAAAATTGCGATCTGCGAAAAAGCGCAGATCGACGACCGGCTTTTTTGTGGTCAATGCATGAGCAATGAACCCCAAAGCGCCCAAAACCGATGCGATGACCGCGACCTGAATGACGCGGGATGACAACCAGTCCTTGGTCTCTCCCTGATCCAGAACGAATTGCAGGCAGCCGATCCCGATGGCCAGAAGGGCCAGACCGGTCCAATCTATCCGAACCTCCTCGGTCTCGTCGTCGGGCAGCTCTCCGGCCAGCAGAAGCAGGGCCATGGCGGCCACCGGCAGGTTCACAAAAAACACCATTCGCCACGAAAAGTACTCGGTCAGGATCGCCCCAACCGTTGGTCCCAGCACCGGAGCGACAACGACACCCAAACCGAACACAGCCATCGCTTGACCGCGCTTTTCGCGGGGGAAGGCATCGAACAGAATGGACTGGGACAGCGGGATCAGAAACGCACCGAACATACCTTGTGCAAGACGGAAGGCGACGATGGTCTCCAGGCTCCACGACAGGCCACACATGACCGACATGGTGGCGAATCCAGTCACGGCGGTCAGGATCAGGCGTCGCCGTCCGACCCGCCGGGCGACAAAACCGGTCAGTGGCATCACGACAACTGCCGAGACAATGTAACTGGTCAGTATCCATGTGGCCTGATCGGTTGTCGCGCCGAACGCGGCCTGTATGTGAGGTAGCGCAACATTGACGATTGTACTGTCCAGCACCTCGAGAATGGCGCTGAGGACCACAGCGACAACAATCACCGGGTTGACGTGGCCAGCAGCCGAGGACGTCATTTTCCGCCCTGAGATGCCGTTGTGTCCACGGTCACCTTGCTGCTGCCCCCCACACGCAGCGGTGCGTCCGTTGGATCAAGTTCAACCCGCACCGGAAAACGGCGCGTGACCTTGACCCAGTTTCCACTGGCATTCTCAGATGGCAGCAACGAAAAGGTGTCTCCCGATCCCCGGCCGATTGATGCAACCTTGCCGGTCAGTGTCACACCCGGAAGCATGTCGATCTTGACGGTAACCGGCTGACCCGGGCGGATGCGCGGCAAAGATGTTTCCTTGAAATTGGCATCGACCCACCAGTCAGTGGACTCGACAATTGAAAACTGCGGAGCGTTGGCTGAAACCGATGATCCGGGCCTTAGTGTCAGATTGGCAATCCAACCATTCGCCGATGCAAACACTTTGGTCCAGTTGAGGTTTGCCTGTGCGATTTCCAACAGAGCCTGCGAGGACAAAATGTCATCCTGTTTGGCCGCCAAACCGCTTTGCAAGGCCAACAGGCTGGATTGGCTTGTGGTCAGTTGCGCGGAGGCCTGCGCGAAACTCGAGGTCGTCTGATCCAGAGAGGCCCGCGCCAGATCACCGGTAGAGAACAGCGCCTTGGCACGTTCCAGATTGCTTTGCGCGGTATCGTACGCGGACTGCGCGCTTTCGACGGACGCTTGCGCAGCGGCGATCTGTGTCGAATAGGACTGCGCCTGCTGCACAGCGCTGTCCAAATTGGCTTTGGCCTGATCGACCGATGCCTTGAATTGGGTGTCATCGATGGTGAACAGAAGATCCCCGTCTTTGATTGGCTGGTTTTCATCAACAAGCACTTCGGCGACCTGACCGGTGACCTGAGGCGCTACGTAGATGATGTTTGCCCCCACATAGGCATCATCGGTCGAGGGGTAACGTTCTTGGTGGCGCCAAAACAACAGCAGGCCAATGGCAATAGACCCCAGCATGACAACGGCACCGACGATTTTGAGAGATTTCATTTACCTGCCCCTGTTGTTTCGCTCGTCCAGACGTCACATAGGAAACGTGTGCATCCGGATCGCCAGATTGCCCATGATCCACACCGTCCCGAGAATGATTATCAGCAACACCAGCGTAGAGAACAGGATAAGATCCAGGTCTTCGCGGCTGCTGCGACGTCGGTCGATATGCAGGAAATAGACCAGTTGCACGATCAACTGAGCCAACCCCAGCAGGGCGATCGTCAGGTAAACGCCCTTCGTCTCGATACCGTATCGGTAGGCAATCCCGAACACCGCGAAGGTCAACAAAAGCGACCCGCCATAGCCAATCACATAACGACGGCGCTCGCGGCGATGCATCTCGCTGCGTTTATCCATAGGTCAGGCCTCCGAAATAAACGATGGTGATGATCCCGATCCAGATCAGGTCGAGAAAGTGCCAGAACAGCGCCAACCGCACCACGCGCGACATCAGCAGATCGGTCAGGCCAAAGACCCGCAGCTGAATACCCAGCACGATCAGCCACAGGCACCCGGCCGCGACATGCAGGCCGTGCAGGGGTACCAGCCCATAGAATGCGGACAGAAAACCGCTGCGCTGCGGGATACCACCCTTTTCGGCCATCGACATGAAGTCTCGGATTTCCAGCACCAAAAAACTAAGACCAAGAACCAATGTCACGCAGAACCAGAATACGATCCGCCACCGCGGAAGGTTGTACTTGAGAGCGAGCATCGCCAGACCAACGGTCAGGCTGCTTGTCAAAAGGATCAGCGTCTGGGCAAAGATGCTTGTGAGGTCGAACAGTTCATGCGGTCCCGGCCCGCCTGCCTGCGCGTCGATCATGGTGATGTAGATCGCGAACATCAGCCCGAAATAGACCAGATCGCTCATCAGAAAGACCCAGAACCCGAAGGTTACAACTTCGCTTGCCTTGTCGGCGCTTGCGTGTCGCCGCCCAAGGTTCAGGCCGGGGTAGCTGTGTGTCGGCGCGCGCTTCATGGCATTGCCTCCAGATCAGGGCGGGCTAATCCGCGGTTTTCCGGGGCGGCTTCGTTATCACGGTCGACAGGCGTGGACTTGTGAACCAGGTCCAGCCAGGCTTCGTGCTGTTTTCGTACCTGTTCCGCCGGGATGACACGTTCCGTTTCTGTTTTGAATGTCCAGGCGATGAAGGACCCTAGCATCATGACGGTTATCAGCGCCGCCAGCCACCAGATCCACCAAACCAGTGCAAACATCCAGATTCCGCTAAGCACGCAGAGTGTAAAGCCAATGCCGGTGTTCAGCGGTACCGAGATATCCTCATAAGCATCCGGTGTTGGGTAAGCGTTTCCGCGCTCTTTTGCGGCCGCGAAGTTGTCCCGGTCGGTGACGTGAGGAATGACCGCAAAGTTATAGAGCGGCGGTGGTGCCGGGATCGACCATTCCAACGTGCGCGCATCCCAAGGGTCGCCCACTGGCACGCGGGTTTGGTGCCGGTCCCGGATGCTGACCCACAATTGAACGATAATGGATAAAAGGGCACACAGAATGACCAATGCTCCGACAACGGCGATAATCATGTATGGGTGGAAACTGGGATCCTCCCAGCTGAAGGATCGACGCGGCATTCCCATCAGACCGACGAAGTACAGTGGCAGGAAGGTCAGCATGAACCCGACCGTCCACAACACAACCGAGACACGTCCCCAAAACTCGCTCAGACGAAACCCGAAGGCCTTGGGAAACCAGTAATTGTAACCTGCCAGCAATCCAAACAGCACGCCTGGCAACAGCACATTGTGGAAATGGGCGACCAGAAACAGAGTGTTGTGGACCTGATAGTCGACCGTGGGGTTGGCGAGGATGACGCCCGACAGTCCTCCGATCACAAAAAGCATCAGAAAGGCCAGCCCATAAAGCATAGGCACTGAGAACCGGATACGCCCCCGGAACATCGTCGCCATCCAGTCATAGACTTTAACGCCGGTCGGGATGGCGATCAGCATTGTTGCAATGCCGAAAACCGCGTTGATCAGTGCGCTTTGACCCATTGTGAAGAAGTGGTGCAGCCAGACGGTGAACGACAGCACAGCAATCGACATGGTGGCAATGACCAGCGAGTTGTATCCGTATAGACGTTTTGCCGAGAACGTGGCGAAAACCTCGGAATAGATCCCATAAGCGGGCAGAACCAGCAGATAGACCTCCGGGTGGCCGAACAACCAGAACAGGTTGGCGTAGTTCATCATGTTGCCACCAAGATCGTTCGTGAAAAAGTGGAAATCCAGATATCTGTCAGCCGCCAACAGCAACGCCGCAACCCCCAGAGGCGGCATTGCAAAGACGATCAGGATCGAGCTGCAGATGATCGTCCAGCAATACATCGGCAAACGCATGAACTTCATCCCCGGCGCGCGCAGTTTATATATGGTCACTGCAAAATTGATGCCGGTCAAAGTGGTGCCGATACCCGAGACAACGATAGCCCAGATCCAATAGTCCGGCCCGACGCCCGGATTGAACGCTGCGCCGGTATAAGGCGGATATGCCGTCCAGCCGCCCGTCGAGAATTCGCCCACCACCAGCGACACCATCAGCATCATCCCGGCCGAGACAGTCAGGCCCAGGCTGATCTGGTTCATCACGGGAAATGCGACGTCCCGCGCGCCAATCATCAGCGGGACCAAGAAATTCGCGACACCAAAGACAAAAGGCACGGCGACAAAGAAGATCATGATCGTGCCATGCGTGCTGAAGAGTTCGGCGAAGTGTTCAGGTTCCAGGAATCCGTCCCCCGGCCCCGTTGCCTGCTGGGCCCGCATGACCACGCCCTCCAGAACGCCGCGCGCCAGCATCACGATTGCAACAACGATGTACATGATGCCGATTTTCTTGTGGTCCGCGCTGGTCAGCCAGTCGCGCCACAATGGCCCCCAGAGGCGGAACCACGTCAGCAAACCGATCACGGCCACGACACCCACGATCACAACGCCTGCTGCGGCATTGGCAACGATTTCGTTGGCATTGGGGGTCTGGATCAGCCCCGCAATCGGAAACGCGTCCCAATTCAGGCGGCCAAAGAAGCCGGACTCCGTGGTGGTCATTTCTGTGCCTCCTGCCCAAATTCCACCGTCCCCGGCTGTTGATCCACTGGCAGCGCCTGACCACCGTGATATCTGTGCACAATGGACTGGAATAAATCACTGTCCTCCAACGTGAAGTACAGAGCGTTGTCCGGCATCCGTGCTGTCCCCAATGCGGCCTGAACCTCATCCCGATCCGAACGCATGGCCAAAACGCGATATGTTTCTTCGTCCAGAGGAATGCCGCTGCCTCGAACCTTTTCGACCCATGCACTGAAGTCGTCCGTCGGCATGGCTATGGTCTGAAACTTCTGCTTGGTAAAACCGCGCCCATTGTACTGGGTATTTTCACCCTGCATGGTTCCCGGCGCATCCGATACGACATGCAACTGTGTCGTCATCCCCGGCATTGCGTAGATCTGACCTGCCAGAGCCGGGATCATGAACGACTGCATCACGGTGTCAGTCGTCAGAGTCATGGCGACCTGCTGTTTTACCGGAATCCCAAATTCCCCGACACTGGCGATGCCAAGGTCCGGGTAGATGAACAGCCACTTCCAGTCTAAACCAACGACCTGAACGTTCAGCGCAGGCGTTTCACCGAACCTTGCCACATAAGGATCAAGCCTGTGGGTTGCCTTCCACAAGTAGAAAGAAAGGAGGGCCACGATCACGACGGGCACACCCCACATGACGAACTCCAGAGGCCCGGAAAAGTCCCATTTTGGTCGATAAAGGGCACTGCCGTCAGAGCGCCGCCGGTACCGAATTGCGATCAACGGGACCAGTACCAGAACCGGAACGACCGCGATCAGGATCAGAACCGTCGCTCGAAAAAGGTGGAGTTTCTGGACGGCTGCAATGGGCCCCTGAGGATCCATGAAACTGTCACTTGCAATGGCAGTCTGTGCCACGACGGAAAAAATCGCAGCAGCAATCATGACTTGCATCGCCTTTGGTGACATTCGGGAAAGAGCCACGCGTGATTATCCTCCAGAGCCATCCTCTGGGGCCAACTATCGGCAGACACATGAAATTTCTCAAGGTTTTTTCCAAAATGGCCAAAAGTGTGTCGTCCATCGTGACCAATCGCCGGGATAGGAGCAGACAAAATCAAATGTTCGGCGATGTTGACTTACAACCGACGGCGGGCGAGACCTTGGGTGATGCGTTGGATTGTATTCATCCTCAGCCTTTGGTGCCTGTCCACAAGCGCAAATGCGCAGGATCGTTCCGCGGTCGAACGGCAGTTTCAGACATGGTTGAACGAAACTGTCTGGCTAATGGCCAAGGCCAGGGGCGTTTCGCGTCGTACTATGCGGCAAGCTTTTGACGGGGTCACGCTGAATTGGAAGCTGCCGGATTTGGTGCCGCCGGGCCAAGCGGTCAAAACACCCAAGCAGCAAAAACAAGCAGAGTTCGGGTCTCCGGGCCGCTACTTTAACGCGGGTTCCGTACAGGGGGCGACATCCGTTGGCCGGCAGATGGCTCGACGGCATGCCGCGACTTTGTCTCGCGTTGAGGCTGAAACCGGCGTGCCTGCTCGTATCATCCTGGCCATCTGGGGTCGCGAAAGCGGTTATGGTCAGGTTCCCATTCGCCACAATACCTTTCAGGTACTGGGCACCAAGGGTTTCATGAGCACCCGCGCCGCGTATTTCACGGAAGAGCTCATCGCTGCCTTGGAAATCGCTGAAGCCGGCAATGCACCACCCGGATCCATGAAAAGCAGTTGGGCCGGCGCGCTTGGGCAACCGCAGTTTATGCCGACAAGTTTTCTGGCCTACGCAGCCGACGGAAATGGGGACGGCACAGCCGACATCTGGACCTCGGCGGATGATACAATCGCTTCTATCGGAAACTACCTAGCGCAGCATGGTTGGAAATCCGGGCGCGACTGGGGGTTTGAGGTCATCGTCCCTGACTCGGTCTCCTGTGCGCTTGAAGGCCCGGATCAAGGCAGGCCCATTCAGGATTGGGCCAAAATGGGGATCGCACGCGTTTCAGGCAAGGCATTTCCCCGGCATGAACAGACAGGTGAAGGGTACTTGATGATGCCCGCCGGACGAAACGGCCCCGCTTTTATCGTGACGCCCAACTTCTATGTCCTCAAGGAATACAACAAGAGCGATCTGTATGCCTTGTTCGTAGGGCATGTCGGAGACCGTATTCAGTTCGGCGTCGGCGATTTCAAAGGGCGTTGGGGTAAAGTCGCTAATTTATACCGGTCTGATATAGCGGCCATGCAGCGCGCGCTCGAGCAACAGGGCCACGACGTAGGCGGCGCTGACGGCCTGCCCGGTTTCAAAACCCGCCGATCGATCGGGCGCTGGCAGCAGGCCAGTGGTCGTGCGCCGACCTGCTTCCCTGAAGTGAGTATGAAGGCGGCGCTGATCCGCTATTGATTCGCCCGGTTCCGGCCATCCTTCAGCACCCTGACGCCGCGGAAATCGCCAAACAGAAATCTCCTGCCTTCACGAAAATGTCACGAAGCGATGACGTTTCAGCATAAAATTTCCAACGCAACCCCGATTTCAATCACAATCCACCTCTGGTTGCCCAATTTTCAGGCAAAGGCTTTAACCTTTTTTGAAATAATGCCACGTTCTGCGTCAGTGAAAGGCGACTTTCGCAAACACGTTCCCGACTGCAAACCGAAAGACTGCGACGCGGTGTTCATTGCGATCTGAAAAAGCAAAATTCGAACCTGCCCCGGTCTCTTTCTGGGTCGGACAAACATGGTGGCCTACTGCCATCCTGAAGGGATGCGCGTGTGCTACCGAAAAAAACGGGAGTAGAAACACATGAACAAGTACATTCGGACATCTCTGGCGGGGCTGTTGACCTCGACCATGATCGTCGGTGCTGCATTTGCCGCGGGTACGCACCCGAAAACCGGCGAAGCTCTGGCGGATGACCAGACCTTTACCTATCGTATTCTGGACGAGCACAGCTCGGTCGACCCTCAGGTTGTTGAGGATGTTTCCGGCGCCGAGATCGTTCGTGACCTGTTCGAAGGCCTGATGAACCAGGACGAAGACGGCAATTTGGTTCCCGGTGTCGCCACTGGTTACACAACCAACGACACCAAAGACGTTTACACCTTTACCCTTCGCGACAACGCAAAATGGTCAAACGGTGATCCGGTGACCGCAGGCGATTTTGTTTACGCCTGGAAACGTGCCGTCGATCCCGCCCTGTCTTCGCCTTACGCGTGGTTCATGGAGCTGATGTCAATCGAGAATGCGTCTGAAATCATCGCAGGTGACAAGCCGATTGACGAACTGGGCGTCAAAGCCATCGACGACCACACGCTGGAAGTTACCCTAAGCGCGCCGCTGCCATATTTCGCGCAGATGACCACGCACTCGACCACTTTCCCTGCCCCGCAGAAAGTCATCGAAGAATTTGGCGACGCCTGGACCAAACCGGAAAACATCGTCTCAAACGGCGCTTATGTTCTGACCGAGCATCTGCCGCAGGAACGTTCGGTCCGCGAGCGGAACGAAAACTACTGGGATAACGACAACACCATCATCGAAAAAGTCGTGGCGCTGGTCATCAACGATGAAAACGTCGCTTTGACCCGCTATCTGGCTGGAGAGCTGGACCGCACCGAAGTCCCCGCTGGTCAGTTCCCACGCCTGCAAAAAGAGCACCCGGAAGAGGCGATCAGCTTCCCGCGCTTGTGCAACTATTACTACACGTTCAACCTGTCCGAGGGTGGCCCCGAGGCCTTCAAAGACCCGAACGTTCGTCAGGCCCTGTCACTGGCCGTCGACCGCAAGATCATCACCGAGAACATCATGGCCGGTGGACAGCCGCAGGCTTACACTTTCGCACCCGAAGCGACCGCCGGCTTTGACGTTCCGGACGTCGAAATGGCGTCCATGTCTCAGGCCGAGCGCGACGAACTGGCCAAGGAACTGCTGGCCGCAGCTGGTTATGGTCCCGACAACCCACTGAGCTTTGAGATGGTTTACAACACCTCGGAAGCCCACAAGAAGGTCGCCGTGGCGCTGAGCCAGATGTGGAAGCAAAAACTGGGCGTAAACGCCGAGCTGGCCAACATGGAATGGAAGATCTTCCTGGAAGAGCGCGGCAACCAGAACTTCGATCTGGCACGTGGCGCATGGTGTGGCGACTATAACGAAGCTTCGACCTTCCTCGACCTGTTGCAGTCGGATTCCGGTTATAACGACGGCAAGTACAACAACGCACGTGTTGACGAACTGCTGGCCGAAGCAAAAACCTCTGACGATGCGGCACCTCTGTACACCGAGGTCGAGCGCATCATCGCACAAGAGACCCCCGTTATCCCGATCTACCACTATGCTGGCGTCTACATGATGGACAGCGATGTCGGTAACTGGCCGGTCAAAAACGTAGAGCAGAACTGGTACTCCAAGAACCTCTACAAAACCGCCGAGTAATCATCCTTTGACCACGCGTTGCCCCGGAGCTTTCTCCGGGGCAACGCCAATAATTGGGGGCATGAAATGCTTGCCTATATCGTCCGGCGGTTGTTAATGGCCGTTCCAACGATCCTGTTGCTGATCGTTGCAAGTTTCTTTTTGATGCACTTCGCGCCAGGTGGGCCCTTCACCTCGGAACGGCCACTGCCGCCCGCGGTTCTGGCCAATATCGAGGCGCGGTACGGGCTGGACCAGCCGCTGTGGAAACAGCTTTGGGATTACCTGTACAACATCGTCGTGCATTTTGATTTCGGCCCGTCCTTCAAGTTCAAGGACCGGGATGTGAATGACATCATCGCGCAGGGTTTCCCGATCTCGCTGACCTACGGTTCACTCTCCTTCCTGGTGGCGACATCCGTTGGAGTCGCACTGGGGATTGCCGCCGCGATCAAACACAATAGCTGGATCGACTACTTCGCTGTCGGTCTGGGCATCGCAGCCCAAGCGCTGCCGAACTTCATCATGGGTCCGATCCTGATCCTGACCTTCACCTTGTGGCTGGGATGGCTGCCGGGCGGTGGCTGGAATGGCGGTCAGTGGCAATACCTGATCATGCCTGTTATCGCGCTGGCGACGTCCTACATGGGCTCAATCGCGCGGATCACACGTTCGTCGATGCTGGAAGTTCTGAACTCGAACTTCATTCGCACCGCGCGGGCCAAGGGATTGCCGACAAGAACCGTGATCTGGCGCCACGCGCTGAAACCGACCTTGCTGCCCGTCGTGTCTTATCTGGGACCGGTATTCGTCTACGTACTGACCGGTTCGGTCTTTGTGGACATCTACTTTTCGACCGGCGGATTGGGACAAGCCTATGTGGGGTCCGCTCTGTCTCGCGACTATGCCGTGCTGCTGGGGGTCACGATCCTTTATGGTGTCCTGACCGTTCTGGTGAACCTGCTGACCGACCTGGCCTATGCCTGGTTCGATCCGAAAATCCGTTACTGAGGGGCTGGCAATGCTTGGTAAATCACAAAAAGCCGCCCACCTGGCCGAAGACATCACCGATTTTTCGGTCATTCAGGGGCGTTCACTCTGGCAAGACGCACGGATGCGTTTTGTTCGCAATAAGGCTGCAATGGCGAGCCTCTTTATCCTCGGTCTTATCGTTTTGTTCACGATCATCGGGCCCTACTTCGCTGTCTGGAACAACGAAGAGATCGACTGGAACGTCATGGGCGACGTGCGCGGCATGGGGATGCCTTCTGTCGAAACAGGGCACTTCTTTGGAGTCGATGATCTAGGGCGTGACCTTTACAGCCGCGTTATTCAAGCGACAACGACGTCGTTGTTGGTGGGTCTGATCGGCGCCGCGACGGCGTTGATTGTCGGCACGTGCTACGGCATCACCGCTGGATATATCGGTGGCCGAACCGACGGCGTCATGATGCGCTTTGTCGATATCTTGTTGGCAATTCCGGCGACGCTGGTCATCATCCTGCTGCTGGTTGTGGCAGGCCGGTCGTTTGTAATGCTATTCATCGCGCTTGGTGCGGTCGGGTGGCTCACTATGGCGCGGATCGTGCGGGGCCAGACACTGACCCTGAAGAACCGTGAATTCATCGAGGCCGCGCGTGCGGCCGGTGTCAGCGAGTTCACCATCATGTATCGCCACATCCTGCCCAATTTGCTTGGCGTGGTGATCGTCTATGCCTCGCTTCTGGTGCCTGAGATGATCCTGACCGAAAGTTTCATCTCGTTCCTAGGTCTTGGGATCTCGGAACCCTACACGTCGTTGGGTCGTCTGATCGCTGAAGGCGCAGGAACTATGGGCTATGGCACACTTTGGCAGCTATTGTTCCCGCTCACATTCTACGTCGCAATCATCATCACGATGTTCTTCATCGGTGATGGCCTGCGCGACGCTCTGGACCCGAAGGATCGCTGATATGAGTCTGTTTTCCGTAAAGGACCTGAGCGTCCAGTTCGACACCCCCGATGGCATAGTCGAGGCCGTCAAGGGCATCAGTTTCGATATCAATCCGGGTGAATGCCTGGGCATCGTGGGTGAAAGCGGGTCTGGCAAAAGTCAGACCTTCATGGCCGCGATGGGGCTGTTGCCGCCTGCTGGACGGGCACTTGGGTCAGCCATGTTGAACGGTCAGGAAATCCTGAATCTGCCGGTCAACAAGCTGAACCAAATCCGCGGCGACGATGTCGGCATGATTTTCCAAGACCCGTTGACCGCCCTAACACCGCACCTGCGGATCGGTCAGCAAATGCGCGAAGTTCTGCAAGTTCACGAGGGACTGCAAGGTTCCGCCGCACGGGCACGTTGTCTGGAGTGGTTGGACCGTGTGCGTATCCCCGAGGCCAAACGCCGTCTGGATCAATACCCGCATGAGCTTTCCGGCGGCATGCGCCAGCGGGTCATGATCGCGATGTCGATGCTGTGTAATCCCAAGCTCTTGATCGCAGATGAACCTACAACCGCACTGGATGTAACCGTTCAGGCCGACATTCTGGACCTGATGGTGCGTCTGCAAAAGGACGAGGGCACTGCCATCGCGCTGATTACCCATGACATGGGTGTCGTCGCGAGGATGTGCGACCGCGTTCAGGTGATGCGACTGGGTCAATTCGTGGAAGCGGGAGAGACGCGCGAGATCTTTCGTGCGCCGAAACACGAATACACACGAACACTGCTGGAAGCGATGCCACGCATCGACGCCGGCGATGCACCCAAGGCGCTGGACAAGATCGACGAGCCTCTGCTGAAGGTCGATGACGTCAAGGTGCACTTTCCGATCCACGTTTCAGGCGGGTTGTTCGGACGCAAAGTGCCTCTGAAAGCCGTTGATGGTGTCAGCTTTGACATCCGCAAAGGTGAAACACTCGGCGTTGTGGGTGAGTCGGGCTGCGGTAAGTCAACTCTGGCACGGGCCGTTCTGCAGTTGATCGAGCCCAGCGCGGGTAACGTCAGCTGGCTGGGCCATCCCATTGTTGGGTTGAAACGACGCGAACTGAACAAATACCGCAAGGATTTACAGATCGTTTTCCAGGATCCATTGGCCAGCCTCGATCCGCGTATGACCATCTCGGCCTCGATCGCTGAACCGCTGAAAACCTACCGGCCCGACCTGACCGAGCGTGAGCGTAAAAAGATGGTCGCGGAAATGATGGAGCGGGTCGGCCTGAAGGCCAATATGATCAACCGTTACCCGCATGAACTGTCCGGCGGTCAGAACCAGCGCGTCGGCATCGCCCGCGCCATGATCAACAAACCCAAGCTGATCATCTGCGACGAAGCGGTGTCTGCATTGGACGTCTCAATTCAGGCGCAGATTGTGGAACTGCTGCGGGAATTGCAAAAGGAGTTCGGTCTGTCGATGATCTTCATCAGCCACGACCTGTCGGTTGTGCGGGCGGTTTCGAATCGGATTATGGTTCTGTATCTGGGCCGGATCGTGGAGTTGGGGGATGGCGAAGTGATCTGTTCTGATCCGATCCATCCCTATACCAAATCTCTGATCTCGGCGGTCCCAATTCCGGATCCGGACGTGGAACGCAGCAGAACGCGCCTGAAGTTGCCCGGCGAATTACCTTCGCCTATGGATCCAAAGGCCGCACTGCGTTTCCTTCCAAGCCGACTTACGGCCGGTGACACAAACTATGTGCCGCAGCTGAGCGAAGTGAAGCCTGATCATTTTGTGGCTGAACATGACTCGCTCGAATCCATCATGGCTAAGGCGTAATAGCTGCCCTGCCCCGAAGCACCATTTTGCCTTCGGGGCATTTTTTTAGCGGCGGACATTACTCGCCGTTGAGATTTCCAAAATCACCTAATTCGGTGAAAATTGGCTATATTGTTGACCTATTCAGCCGACTTACAACCGACGCCTTGGTCAGCTAAAGCGGGTAGTTTTGACTTCCATAGTTAACGGTGGCACGATTTCTCCGGATTGCTTGAAGTTAGTCTGTATGCGTTGAATGTTCCGGCTGCGCACCCTATTAGGTAGCCTTGAAAGCACAAATTCATTCGGACGGTAATTTACAGTGAGAGGTAGTATGGCACGTAAGGTCACAAAGGCGGTTTTCCCGGTAGCGGGTCTGGGCACCCGTTTTCTACCCGCAACAAAATCGGTGCCTAAGGAAATCATGACCTTGGTTGACCGCCCTCTGGTTCAATATGCCATCGACGAAGCCCGCGCTGCCGGGATCACAGAGTTCATTTTTGTGACATCGCGCGGGAAGTCGGCGTTGGAGGACTATTTCGACTGCAACCAAATTCTTGAGCAAACGCTTAAGGAAAAAGGCAAAGACGACCTGTTGGAGACGCTGAATGCAACCAACATGGAAAGCGGGGCAATCGCCTATATCCGCCAGCACAAAGCCTTGGGCCTGGGTCACGCAGTCTGGTGCGCACGTCGACTGATCGGGGACGAACCTTTTGCAGTCATGCTCCCCGACGACGTGATCGCGGCGGAAAGACCCTGCCTGCAGCAGATGATCGAAGCCTATGAGGAAACCGGTGGAAACATGGTCGCCACCATGGAGGTTCCTGCCGAAAAAACCAGTTCGTACGGTGTGCTGGATGTGGGTGAAAACATCGGTCAGGTGGTACGTGCCCGCGGCATGGTGGAAAAACCCAGCCCCGAAACGGCACCTTCCAATCTGGCAGTAATCGGTCGCTATGTTCTTCGCCCGTCTGTCCTGTACAACCTCAATCAGAACAAGCAAGGCAGCGGTGGCGAAATTCAATTGACTGACGCGATCGCCGAGGACATCAGAAACGGCGTACCGGTCTTTGGCTACAAGTTCGACGGACAAAGGTTTGACTGTGGCTCCAAGTCGGGTTTCCTGCAGGCCACTGTTGCCTTTGCGCTTGCACGCGACGATCTGCGTGATGACTTGAGAGAATACTTGCATGACGTCGTGGTCACGAGCCAGGCCGCACAGTAACAGGATCACCTAACTCTCGCTGGCAAGAATGAACGGGGCAAGTTGCACAAGACGCAGCTTGCTCTTTTTGCTTGCACGCCTGTTTTGCACTTCGCCAAACAAACAAGTGATTAGCGAATTGTTGCCGGGGCGTTCGGCTCAGTCAGTCGAAATTCATGTGTGTCACGGCAGTGTTGCGCACAATGCAATTGTCGCACTGACAGCCAACGGAGGATGCCCCTTGTCCCTGAATTCGCCCAGATTGAATCTGCCTTTCCTTCAACCCTCGCAGGCACAAAAGCACGTCACACATAACGAAGCCCTGCGACTTCTGGATCTGGTGGTGCAACTGAATGTTGTGGCAACCAATGCTGCGACTCCGCCTGCAGCACCTGCTCAGGGTGAAATTCACGCAATTGGAACAGCCCCCACCGGCGATTGGTACGGGCAGCCTGGAAAACTTGCGGCCTGGCTGGACAACACCTGGCACTTTGTGAGTCCAGATTTGGGTTGGCGCGCTTGGGATCAAACCACCGAACGTCTGAAAGTATGGGACGGGACCGCCTGGATCGACCCTCCGATTTCTACGCAGAACTTGCCCGGTGTTGGCATCGCCACCGGGTACGACAGTACAAATCGCCTGTCGGTCCGATCCCCGGCCACGTTGTTGAGTCACGATGGCGGCGGGCATCAACTGAAGATCAACAAAGCCGACGCCGATGATACCGCATCCCTGTTGTTTCAATCCAACTGGACCGGCCACGCCGAAATGGGTCTGTCGGGCACCACTGGGTTTTCGATCAAGGTCTCACCGGATGGAAACAACTGGTCAGATGCGCTGAGTTTTAATCCCGCGACCGGAATAGCCAGCGGCTCGGCCATTCAAAACAATGCGAATGACACGACCGCCGGGCGATTGATGCGGGCGGATTATGGCTATGGACCGGGCAATCTGGTGGGTGCGGTCGCGCAGTCCGGCGGAAATCCAACCGGCGCGGTTATCGAACGCGGAAGCACATCAGACGGCGAATTCGTCCGTTTCGCAGATGGAACACAGATTTGCACAGCAACGCCGGACCCCACAGCTTGCACAAACACCGAAGGTGCCATGTTTGCCAGCACGTCCGCATTATGGACCTTCCCGGCTGCGTTTGCGGCTGGAACCGCCCCAACACTCAGCGGCAGCGGCGGCGGCATTAGCAGGCTTGTCGGGTTCGACACGCCGTCTGAAACCCAGGTTGCGTTCAAGGTGTTTTCTTCAACGTCTGATTCCGTAACGCTTTCGCCAGCGTGCATCGCTATCGGTCGCTGGTTCTGACCCCCCTGCCGCCCGGACGCGCGTTCGGGCGGCTATTTGGCGCGCAGGCTTGCGTCAGACTGTTCCTGAAACCACGCGTAAGTTTCGCGAATTCCATCCTCGAGACCCGTCTTCGCGCGCCATCCCATGTCTGCCAGACGCGAAACATCCATCAGCTTTCGCATTGTGCCGTCCGGCTTGCTGACGTCCTGGGAAATCCGCCCCGCAAACCCGGTGACTTTGGCAACCAGCGTCGCCAGTTCGGCAATCGAAACATCCTCGCCACAACCAACATTGATATGGCTCAGCATGGGATGGGTATTGGCCTCATAGACTTCGCGAGGCAGGTCCAGAACGAACAACGACGCTTCGGCCATGTCGTCTACGTGAAGGAACTCGCGCCGTGGCTTGCCGCTGCCCCAGATGACAACCTCGTCCAGCCCATCGAGCTGCGCCTCGTGGAACCGGCGGATCAGAGCGGGCAGGACGTGGCTGTTTTCAGGGTGAAAATTGTCGCCCGGACCATAGAGGTTTGTCGGCATTACTGAACGATAATCTACCCCGTGCTGCCGGTTATAACTTTCACACAGTTTGATCCCGGCGATTTTGGCCACCGCGTAGGGTTCGTTCGTCGGTTCAAGCACACCCGTCAGCAATGCATCTTCCCGCATCGGCTGCGGGACGGCGCGCGGGTAGATGCAGGAACTACCCAACTGCAGCAGGTTTTTGACACCCGCGTCAAAAGCCTGATGGATCACGTTACATTCGATCATCAGGTTTTCGTAAATGAAATCTGCCGGATACGTGTTGTTGGCGTGAATACCACCTACCTTGGCTGCCGCCAAAATGACAACGTCGGGTCGCTCTGTCTGCATGAAATCCCGGACGGCTGTCTGAGCTGTCAGGTCAAGCTCTGCGTGCGTTCGCGTTACAAGCTCCAACGCTTCGCCCGAGGTCTGACGGTCTCGCAGGCGACGCAGAATTGCTCCGCCAACCATACCGCGATGACCTGCCACATAGATTTTGCGCATGTCAGCTGCCTCAACCAGATTCCAGTGTTACCGGTAATTCGTACCCGTGCTCTTTCAAAAGCGCATGGCGCTTGGCTGTTTTCAGGTCTTCCGAGACCATCTCGGCGCACATCTCCTGGACGGTCAGTTCAGGGACCCACCCCAATTTGGTCTTGGCATTCGTGGGGTCGCCAAGCAGCGTGTCCACCTCAGCCGGGCGGAAATACTGCGGGTCGATTCGCATGACCACGTCGCCCTGTTTCAAAGCAGGTGCGTTATCGCCTTTGACGGATTTGACTGTCGCGATTTCATCGACGCCCTCGCCCGAGAACTCAAGCGTAACCCCAAGTTCGTTGGCGGACCATTCAATGAACTGCCGGACCGAATACTGAACGCCTGTTGCGATGACAAAATCCTCGGCGGTGTCTTGTTGCAGCATCAGCCACTGCATCCGAACATAGTCTTTGGCATGCCCCCAGTCGCGCAGGCTGTCTATATTGCCCATGTACAGGCAGCTTTCGAGGCCTTGCGCAATATTGGCCAAACCGCGAGTGATCTTACGCGTCACAAAGGTTTCGCCCCGGCGCGGACTCTCGTGATTGAACAGGATACCGTTGCACGCGTACATACCGTAGGCTTCGCGGTAGTTCACGGTGATCCAATAGGAATAGAGCTTGGCAACCGCATAGGGCGAACGCGGATAAAACGGCGTGGTTTCGCGCTGCGGCGTTTCCTGAACCAAGCCGTACAACTCGGATGTGGATGCCTGGTAAAAACGCGTCTTCTTCTCAAGCCCCAAAAACCGGATCGCCTCAAGCAATCGCAAAGTACCAATCGCGTCGACATCAGCTGTGTATTCAGGCGCTTCGAAACTGACCGCCACATGCGACTGGGCACCAAGGTTGTAGACCTCGTCCGGCTGCACTTCCTGAATGATACGCGTCAGGTTCGAAGTATCGCTCAGGTCACCATAGTGCAGGTGCAGGCGCGGATTGGGAACATGCGGGTCTTGATAGATATGGTCGATACGCTGCGTGTTGAACGACGATGCTCGCCGCTTGATTCCGTGAACCTCATACCCTTTTTCCAGCAAAAGCTCAGCCAGATAAGAACCATCCTGTCCTGTGATGCCAGTAATCAAAGCTGTTTTTTTCATAGCTGCGTTCCACGAAACTCAATCTGGTGCTTGCAATCTCAGAAACAGCAATATCCGACTGAATGCAAGCAAAGGCCATTGTTGGGTATAGAATTCGCGCCTGGATCCGAACTCAGACACTTCTTTCGAGGTACCAAGCAAAACGGCGCTTTTGCCGATTTTTGCGAGGCCTTGGTCTAATCGGTGCTGTAGACTGGAGTTTTCTAACTTGAACCGCCGTAAGGAAAACCAAGTGAGGGAACTGTCGAGGGCGTCTTGCAACCCCTGCTGTTACCGTCATGCCAAGGGGTTGAAACCCAACTCGGTCAATGGCGCCAAGTGCAATTCGTCGCCTTCCAGGATTGGGTTCTGTCGCAAAGTTTCCTGCCAACTCAAATCCGTCTGCCGCTGAAGCAAATGCTTTGACGCAAAGAATCTGGCGAGTGCGCCGCTTGTTGAAACGTTCGCCCTGTTCTACGATGTTAGTGAGAAATTTCCGCCCCACCATCTCGTTTGGAATCGGGTAGCCAAAGCTTCTGTGCATTTTGATGATAGCTTTGATGCCTGCGGTAATGGTATCCCCTCTTGTCGATGAAGATCTCTCTGAGACGGCTGTTGACTTCTATCATTCGAGAAAAGGACTTCGTGGTCGCTGGCTTGTTTCAGCGTCGCGTCTGCAATAGCGCAAGAGTGTCGTATCACCAAGCGGTTCAGCGTGGCGTGATCTACCGATACCCCCGCTCGGGCAAGTTCATTCCAGGTCGCTGAAAAACCAAAATCGGCATTTTAGCACAGGAGTTGTATTAACCGCGCGGCATCCCAAAGGTGTGGTGATCCGACAGCATCCTGCGCTTTTCGGCCATCGCTTCCAATCGGCGTCTTTCCAATCCCAGTCTGAATGACTTCTCAACAAAATCGATATGGTCGGTCGCGGCCTCTTCGGCACGGGCCTCGTCCCCTTCGATCACCGCTCGACCCAGCGCCAGATGTTGCTGCAAAAGCTTCTCGCCAGTGCCGTCGATCGTTTTCAGAAAGTCCCGATTGTAGAACACGCCTTTGCGTGTAAGCTCGTAGATCGAAGCCATCATATGAATCAAAGTGGCGTTTTGGCTTGCGTCAACAATGGCGGAATGGAGCGCAAAATCGGCCTCTTGGGAAGCCTTCGAGTCGTTCTCTTGCCAGGCTCGTTCATTCTCATTCAGAATTTCGGTGATCCGTTCCTTATCAGCTTTTGTTGCGCGGCGTGCTGCAAGTCTGGCGGCGAATCCTTCCTGCTCGCGCCGATATTCGAGATAGTCAAAAAAGGCGGGTTCATGCCGTTCGTAAAGCGCCAGCAGTGCCGGCATCATTGCCTGTCCGGTCAATGCGGCAACGAAAGTGCCCTCACCATGCTGAGTTGTCACTAGGCCGCGCTCTTCCAGAACGGAAAGGGCCTCGCGCAGTTTTGGCCGGGACACACGCAGCATCTCGGCCAGGTCCCTTTCGGACGGTAATTTGCGGCCCTGTTTCAGAACGCCCGAGGCGATCAGGTCCTCGATCTGTGCCACTACGGCTTCGGCCAGCGATTCGTGTCCAACCGGTTCAAATATCGCTGTGGGGCTCATGACGCTCCGCCTATACTTTGCCAATTTCGAAGTCGATGGTAAATTAATATAACCATAACTCATCAAAACTCAAGCCAGTGAGAGATCCAGTAGGTCTGTTCTCAGAAACCTGTTTTTTAATGATTATTTAAGGAATCCTGTGAATGCCACCTTTGGACTGCCCTATCGGGCTTCCTGTTTTCCTCGTCAATCGGCGCGCCTGGAATTACCAGTGGTAAACAAAATTATTGACTGGAACAAACTGGTAAAGTTAATTTACCACCGGATAGGCGCTGGAAGAGCCTGCGCCACTGATTGGGGTAGACGCCCTGACCAACCCTGGAGGAGATTTCATGAAGAAGACCCTGACGAGCCTCGCTGTGGCTGCCAGCCTGATGGCTGCGCCTGCGGTTGCCGCTGACAAGCTGTTGCTGAAAACCCCGATTGCCTTTTCGACCGAATTGCCCGGCCTCGGCTCGCCGATCCCGCGCGTTGCTGAACAACTGGACCTGATGTCCGGCGGCACACTGAAGATGAAGGTCTATGAGCCGGGCAAGCTGGTTCCGCCCTTTGAAATTCTGGACGCCGTGTCCACAGGCAAGATCAACTCGGGCTACACCACTGCCGGCTATTGGGCTGGGAAAATCCCCGCCGCACCGCTGTTCTCGGCCGTTCCGTTCGGCCCCGAGGCCGGCGAATACATGGCGTGGATGTATTACGGCAACGGTCTGACGCTGTATCAAGAGATGTATGATCAGGCGGGTTACAACGTCAAAGTTCTGCCGTGCGCCATCATCGCGCCCGAAACCTCGGGCTGGTTCGCGACCGAAATCAACTCGCCCGAAGATCTGGACGGTTTGAAAATGCGTTTCTTCGGCCTGGGCGGCAAAGTGATGCAGAAACTGGGTGTGGCAACCTCGCTGCTGCCGGGCGGAGAGATCTTTCCCGCACTGGAAAAAGGCGCGATCGACGCGACCGAGTTCTCGATGCCTGCCATCGACGCCCGTCTGGGCTTCCACAAGCTGGTCAAGTTCAACTACTTCCCCGGCTGGCACCAACAGGCGACGGTGTTCGAACTGATGATCAACAAGGACGTCTGGGCAGAGACCAGCGAGCAGCACAAGGCAATCATCGAAAACGCTTGCAAGGCGTCGATGGCCGACAGCTTTGCCGAAGGTGAGGCCATTCAGCACGCGGCCCTGATCGACAACGTCGAAAACAATGGTGTTACCATCAAGCAGTGGTCGCCTGAAATGCTGGATACGTTCCGCGCAACCTGGGAAGAAGTTGCTGCCGAAGAAGCCGCCAACGACGCTTTCTTCGCCAAGGTTCTGGCCGACATGAACGAATTCCGCGAGGGCTATGACCTGTGGAAGACCAACGCGTTCCTCCCCCGTCAGTAACTTGAACTGCTGACGCGTCCGGGGCGGCGGGCTCCTCCGCCTCGGACTTTTTCAGGACTTTAAACCTGCATTCCCTTGACCGCGAACGCGCCGGTCAACTGAGCGAGGATTACCCATGGCCACGCAAAACAACCTTAATGATCCGGTCGAAGCCTATGAAGGCATCCTGGAACACCCCGATACCGACCGTCAGAAAATAGCTGTTGCCATTGATACTGGTGTGAAAGCCGTCGGACACGTGGTTATGTGGGCCAATGTCCTTTTGATGGCAGCGATCTTCAGCCAGGTCTCGCTGCGTTACTTGTTCAGCCAAAACTATCCCAAATTGGACGAGATCCAGTGGCACTTCTATGGCATCGTTACGATGATCGGCATTTCCTATGCCTTGATCACCGATAGCCATGTTCGTGTCGACGTTTTGCATATGCAGCTGTCGCGGCGCGCACAACGTGTGATCGAAGTGATCGGCATCCTTACTCTGCTGACCCCGTTCATCTATCTAATGATCGATCAGGGTTATGACTATTTCTACGAAAGCTTCCGCGTTAACGAGCGCTCGGACAGCCCGACCGGCCTGCCTGCACGCTGGGCTTTCAAGGCCGTTATCCCAATCAGCTTTGTCCTGCTGGCGCTGGCAGCGCTTGCGCGCCTGATCCATGACGGTCACGCCCTGATGTACGGCCCAGCCTCAGAGCGCGAGGGTGCGCCGCTGCGTCGTATTCTGCTGTTGCTGGCCGTGTTCGCCGCCGTCTGCGTGGGCTTGACCTTCCTTGTCGAGACGACCGAGGAAAAACTGGTCATCGCGATGTTCCTGACCTTCATTGCGCTGCTGTTCACCGGTTATCCGGTGGCCTGGGTGCTGGCCGGTGTCGGTGTTGCATATTGCGGTCTGGCCTACCTGTTCGACAACGACCTGATGCTGTGGACGGGGTTGGAGAGCACTTTCACTGGCCTCGACTACCTGACCCTCGGTGCGGTGGTGAACCGTGTTTACGCGACCATGTCGAACGCGGTTCTGGTGGCGCTGCCGATGTTTATCTTCATGGGCCTTATGCTGGACGAATCCGGTGTGGCCGAGCGTTTGATGTCCTCGATGCAGCGACTGTTCGGTACGGTACGCGGCGGCTTGGCGATTACCGTGACCCTGATCGGGATCATCCTTGCCGCCTCAACGGGCATAATCGGAGCATCCGTTGTGCTGCTGGGTGTTCTGTCGCTGCCATCAATGATGCAACAGAAGTACCAACCGACGTTGGCCGCCGGTGTCGTCTCGGCCTCGGGTACGCTCGGCATTCTTATCCCGCCGTCGATCATGCTGGTGATCATGGCCGACCAGATGGCGCTGTCTGTGGGTGACCTGTTCATGGCAGCGGTCTTCCCCGGTGTGATCATCGGTGGCCTGTATCTGACCTATATCTTCATACTTGCGCTGGTGAACCGTGATGCCGCCCCAGTGCCAGAAGGCGCAACGGCCCCCGACTGGGCCGCAGTCAAGGACGTGCTGATTGCCGTCATCCCAACGCTGATGCTGATCCTCGCCGTGCTGGGTTCGATCTTCGCCGGTCTGACCACGCCGACCGAAGCCTCGGGCATCGGCGCGCTAGGTGCGACCCTGCTGGCTTTGGGCTATCGCAAGCTGACTTTCGCAAAACTGTGGAACGTGCTGGTGTCGACCTTCAACACCACCGCTTACATTTTCGCGATCTTCCTGGGTGCGACTGTGTTCTCGTACGTTCTGCGCGAACTGGGCGGCGATGAGCTGATCGAACATGTGGTGCAGTCCACCGGTTTTGGAGCCAACGGCACGATCCTGTTCATCCTGTTCATCGTCTTCCTGCTGGGCTTCGTTCTGGATTGGATCGAGATCACGCTGATTGTCCTGCCGCTGATGCGCCCGATCGTGAACGGCCTCGGCATCGACATCCCCGGCTTTGGCGTTCTGGATGAGCCGGCTCTGGTGTGGTTCGTGATCCTGGTTGCGGTGACGCTGCAAACCAGCTTCCTGACCCCACCGGTTGGCTTTGCACTCTTCTACCTGAAAGGCGTTTGCCCGCCCGAGATCAAGCTGACCCATATCTACAAGGGCATCATTCCCTTCGTTCTTCTGCAGCTGACGGGTCTGGCGCTGGTCTTCCTGTGGCCAACGCTTGCCACCTGGTTGCCTTCAGTCGCCTATTAAGGAGCTCTCGTGATGCGTTTGAATCAATGTCACAACTTCCACGACTTCCGGCGGCTGGCCAAAAAACGGCTACCGGGGCCCATCTTCAACTATATCGATGGCGGTGCTGATGACGAGGTGACGTATCGCGAAAACACCGGCGCATTTGACCGCTGCGATCTTTTGCCTTCGGTCCTGCGCGGGGTAAAGGATGTGGATATGTCCGTCACGGTGATGGGGCAAAAGCTGGATATGCCGGTCTATTGCTCGCCCACCGCGCTGCAACGGCTGTTTCACCATCAGGGCGAACGCGCGGTTGCGGCGGCGGCCGAGAAATACGGCACCATGTTCGGGGTCTCGTCGCTGGGTACGGTTTCGCTGGAGGAGTTGCGGCAAAAACACAAGAACCCGCAGGTCTATCAGTTCTACTTCCACAAGGACCGTGGATTGAACGCTGCCATGATGCAGCGTGCGAAAGAGGCGGGAGTCGAGGTCATGATGTTGACCGTCGACAGCATCACCGGCGGCAACCGTGAACGTGATCTGCGCACGGGTTTCTCGATCCCGTTTCGGCTTACGCTGGGCGGCATGATCCAGTTTACGATCAAGCCGATGTGGGGCATAAACTATGTCACCCACGAGAAATTCCGCCTGCCTCAGCTTGAGGAGCACGTGGATATGGGGGGCGGCGCGAGTTCCATAGGTGGCTACTTCACCGACATGCTGGATCCGTCGATGACCTGGGATGACGTGGCCCAGATGGTGCGTGACTGGAACGGTCAGTTTTGCCTCAAAGGGATCATGACCGTCGAAGACGCCCGCCGTGCGGCCGAAATCGGATGCACCGGGATCATCCTGTCAAATCATGGTGGCCGTCAGTTGGATGGTTCACGCACGCCCTTCGATCAACTGGCCGAGATTGTTGATGCCGTTGGCGACCGGTTGGATGTCATGATGGATAGCGGCATCCAACGTGGAACCCATGTACTGAAAGCGTTGTCGATGGGTGCAAAGGCCGTTGGTGTCGGACGGCATTACCTGTATCCGCTGGCTGCCGCGGGGCAAGCAGGTGTTGAACGCGCATTGGGTTTGATGCGCGCCGAGATCGAACGCGATATGAAGCTGATGGGTGTGACCCGCATCGATCAACTGAACCGCCGCAACATCCGGTTCCGGGGGGCCGCATCCGATGGCTATCTACCTATGGAGGCTGCATGACCAATGAGGACCTGATCAGAACTTTTCGATCCATCGTCGGGTCCCGCCATGTGCTGACCGGCGAACGTGCAACGGAGCGATTCCGCCGGGGCTTCCGCTCGGGCGAGGGCGAGGCGCTGTGCGTTGTGCAACCCGGCACTCTGCTGGAGCAATGGAAAGTGCTGCAGGCCTGTGTCGCCGCAGACAAGATCGTCATCATGCAGGCCGCCAATACCGGCCTTACCGAAGGCTCGACCCCCTCGGGCAGCTACGACCGCGATGTGGTGCTGATCAACACACGCCGGATGGATACGCTGGTGCCCCTGAATGACGGCGAGCAGATCATCAGCTTTCCCGGAGCTACGCTGTTTTCACTGGAAAAACTGCTGGCCCCGCTGGGGCGCGAACCGCATTCGGTCATCGGGTCATCCTGCATTGGTGCGTCGATAGTCGGCGGGGTGTGCAACAACTCCGGTGGCTCGCTGGTCGAGCGCGGGCCTGTTTACACCGAATTGTCTGTCTATGCCCGGATCACTGAACAGGGCGCGCTGGAGCTGGTCAATCATCTGGGGATTGATCTGGGCGAAACGCCCGAGGAGATTCTGGCCAATCTGGATGCCGGAACCTTTGACCGCGACCCAAACCCGTCCAACAAACGCGCGTCGGCAAGCGACTACGCTCAAATCGTGCGCGACGTGGACGCGCAAACGCCGGCGCGTTTCAACGCAGACAAGGCAAAGCTATACGAGTCCGCAGGTTCTGCCGGAAAGCTGGCGGTGTTTGCCGTTCGCCTTGACACCTTTCCCAAGAATGAAACCGAGCAGGTGTTCTACATCGGCACCAATGATCCGGATGATCTGGCGGCCCTGCGCCGACACATCCTGAGCGAGTTCAGCTCGCTTCCGGTTTCAGCCGAATACATGCAGCGCGAGGTATTCGATATCACTGCGCGCTATGGCAAAGACACCGTGGTCATGATCGACAATCTGGGCACCAGCCGGCTGCCGATGTTCTTTGCACTCAAAGGCGCGGTCGATGCCCGGCTGCGACGCATTCCGTTTCTGCGCAACCTCACCGACCGTTTCATGCAAATGGCGATGACCCTGTGGCCACGAGTGCTGCCCGGGCGGATGGTGGAGTTCCGTGACAAGTTTGAACATCACCTGATCCTCAAGATGAGGGATGGCGGCATTGCCGAAGCTGGGAATTGGTTGCCCGACTTCCTGAAAGATCGCGACGCCGACTTTTTCGAATGCACTGCACGCGAAGCCAAGATTGCCGGATTGCACCGGTTCGCGGCGGCCGGTGCCGCAGTGCGCTACATGGCGATCCATTCGAACGAGGTCGAGGACATCATTGCCCTGGACGTCGCCCTTCGTCGAAATGATCAAGACTGGTTGGAAAGTCTTCCTTCGGAAATCGGCGACCAGTTGGTTCACAAGCTCTATTATGGCCACTTCATGTGCCATGTGATGCATCAGGATTACGTGGTCAAAAAGGGCGTGGACACCAAGGCGCTAAAGGCAGCAATGCTGAAAATCTTTGATGAACGCGGTGCCGAGTATCCTGCTGAGCACAATGTAGGCCACCTGTATCAGGCCAAACCGGATCTGGCAGCACATTACCAATGTTGCGATCCCACCAATTCGTTCAACCCTGGAATCGGCAAGATGTCCAAAAATCGAAATTACGAGGATGGTTGCTTTCGTTGAGCCGCATAATTGCGCTTCGCGAAGAATGCTTTTTAAATTTTGGAAATGCGCGGCAACAAATCCATTGAATGCTGAGCGTGGCCACCAGAAGATAGTCGCCGCGTTCGGCACATAAGATGAGCCCAAACCAATTCATTCTGGCAATGCGGCAAAGGTGTGCTTTCCCCATCGAGACACTTGCTGATACGGACATTGTTTTCTAAGGTCTGCATACACAGTCACAATCTACAACGGGAGGGCACTAGCTGAACATGCGTATCATCCGCCGACTTCAGCATGGTCCCCGTTACGCCCTGTAAATGCGTTTTCAGGGCGGGTCCGAGAAGTAACACTTAAATCGGTCTGCCCAAAGCCGCACTGCGGCACCTCTTCTTATGAGCAGAGACTCCGATGACTGTTATGACGATCAACGCTTTAAGCGTAATCCGTGGCGACCTTCTTTTTGACAACCTGAACCTGACAATTTCCAAAGGTGACCGCATTGGATTGGTTGCCGCTAATGGGCGCGGCAAGACAACACTTTTGGAATGCATGACCGGTCAAACCGAACCAACGACCGGCGACATCGTCCGAGCGCGTGGTTTACGGGTTGGATATGTGACCCAATACGTTCCGGACCATGCCTATGAAAAAACGCTCTACGATTGGGTGTTGGACGCCCTTCCCTCCGAGCAGGCAGAATTCGAAAGCTGGCGTGTGGACGTGGTGCTTGATGACCTAAGTGTTCCATATGAGTTGCAACACCGACCGCTCAATGAGTTGAGCGGCGGGTGGCAAAGGACTGCGCTGCTGGCCGCTGCCTGGATTCAGGAACCTGATATCCTGTTGCTGGATGAGCCGACCAACCATTTGGATTTACGCCGCATCGGGTTGCTCCAAAACTGGTTGTGCGCTTTACGGCGTGATGTACCAGTTGTCGTGACATCGCATGATCGGGCGTTTCTTGATGCGGCAACCAACCGAACGCTATTTTTACGAACAGAACAGTCACGCGTTTTTTCGCTTCCGTTTTCGACAGCACGCGCGGCGCTTGATGACGCGGACGCCGCGGACCAACGGCGGTTTGCCAATGACTTGAACAAGGCACAGCAGCTGCGCAAACAAGCTGCGAAGTTAAAGAATATCGGCATCAATTCCGGGTCTGATCTTTTGGTTACCAAGACCAAACAACTCAATGATCGGGCAGCGCAAATTGAAGCGGCGGCCAAACCTGCCCACCATGAACGCGGCGCAGGTGATATTAGATTGGTCAACAGCGGAACTCATGCCAAAGCTCTGGTCACTTTGGATGACGTACCCGTCGAAACACCGGACGGTCGTTTGTTATACACGACCGGGCGTAAATGGATTTTGCCAGGAGATCGTATCGTACTGTTGGGAGCCAATGGCGCCGGCAAAACCCGCTTGATAAAGTTGGCACACGATGCGCTGTCTGGGAGTGCCGGGGCAATCAAATGCGCTCCTTCGGTTGTGCCAGCCTATTCTGATCAACATCTCAGCCAGCTTTCGGACAACGACACACCGATGACGGCTGTTGCCGGGCAGTTTGACATTGGTGATCAACGCGCGCGGAGTGTTCTTGCGGGCGCCGGCGTGACGATACAGATGCAAAACACAAAAATCGGCGCGCTATCTGGCGGACAAAAGGCGCGTTTGGCGATGCTGATTTTGCGGCTCAAAAATCCGAATTTTTATCTGCTGGATGAGCCGACGAACCATCTCGACATCGAAGGACAAGAAGCTCTTGAGGATGAACTGATCACGCACAATGCATCATGTTTGCTCGTTAGTCACGACCGCAGCTTTTTGCGCAATGTCGGCAATCGGTTTTGGCTGATCACGGGAAAAAAACTGGAAGAAACGGACAGTCCCGAGCCGTTTCTGGCGGGAGAGATACATTCATAGTGTGCCTTAATGTCCAACGTAATCGTGGGGGCTGAACGGCATCGAAACGGATTTTTGTGTGCTTGCGGCGAAAGTGCACTTTGTCCACTCCGCTGCCGTCCGAGAGCGGTACTTTCAACCTCCACTTTCCGCCCGACTCGACTTACTGCCCCAGCAAAGGACCGGCATGTGATCAGCGGTCGAACAGGGCTCGAATGGCTTGTGTGGATTGCCCCAGTGGAGAGTTGATGTGACAAAGCTTCTTAGAACGGCAAATGGTATTCACAACCAAACCATCAAGCCAAGTAAGAGGGGCCTATGCGTTCTTTCGTTGCATTAGAACTCACCGAAGAGACAAAAGCAGCTTTTGCACCGTTGCAGCGCCTGTATCCATTCGCCCGACCGGTTTTACCTGAAAACATGCACCTAACGCTGGCATTTTTGGATGATCAATCCGAGGAGACTTTGGAGACATTGCATGAAGAACTACTCACTCTTTCTGTCCGGCCCTTCAGCATCACCTTCGCAGGGATCGAGTGTTTTGGCCGGGCGTTAGCTGTCAGGGCGGCGGAATGTTCTCCGCTCACTGTTTTACACCGGAAAATCCAGACTGCCGCGCGGCGAGCCGGGATCGTCCTGCCTCGCCGACGCTTTCGGCCTCATGTAACCATTGCTCGTTTCAAGCCAGAGCCACATGAGGCAACTAGGCACGCCCCGCACCCCTGCGCAACAAGCGCTGTGCCAGAAATGTTGGTCACCAGCTTTACTCTCTTCCAGTCCACCTTGCGCCCCGAAAGTCCTCTGCACGATGCGCTGGCGCATTATCCTTTAAAATTGACGGGGTACTGAACAAAGATCCTCTTCGCCGACAATACCCGGCAGTGTCGCCAACTTCGGGCGTAGGTTGACGAGAGCGTCGGTTTCCAAGGACGTTGTTTGTACGCCGTGTTCGTTTGTTTTCAGTACATTGTAGCCTACCGCAATTAATAGGGGATCATGGCCGAACGCGATATTTTTAGACCACGCTACCTTGAACAGGTGGATGGTAGAGGTCTAGCCGATGGTCGCAGCGCGCTGACAATCGAAGAAGCGTTTAGCAGTGAAATCTTGGCGTACGGGCGAAACATATCAACGTGCCTGCAGTAGGTAGATGAATCTCGACCGAGCCGTCGACAAGGTGGGAATGACCCCATATTTCAGGCTATCAGAGCGCAGGAACAATCCAGCAGCCCCGAGGTTTTCGTCAAGGCACTGTCCACAAATGGAATTTCAGCCAAGATCGTGATCGACAAAAGTGGAGCCAGCGCGGCACGTATGCGGGAAGTAACCAATATCCTCAGACGGTTTTACTGTCCGGCCAAACTACAAACGATCAGGCCCAAGTTTCTGAACAATATGATCGAGCAGGATCACCGATTCACTGAACAGCGCATTCGGCCAAGCTCGCATTTAAATCGCGATCGGACATCGCGAGCTGCGGGTAAGCATACTCGCCGTATGAAATAGCCTCCTTGGGTACATGGCAGCTTTTCGAGGAATTCGCTCCAATACCTGTTCGAGGTTTTTTGCATGGAGCAAATGTCGGGACCTGCATGCTTATCAATCTAGGTCTGAATTGCGGCTTACCCCCTGCCCAACCTAATCCGGGCGGACAGAGGTCCAGTCAAAACTTCAGATATGCAGGGCCTTACCCAAAGCTTTCAGGCAGGCTTCCTGCAAGCCTTCGGACTGGGTGGGGTGCGCGTGGATGGTTGCGCCGATGTCCTCAAGGCAAGCGCCCATTTCGATTGCGATTGAAAAGGCTGCCGAGAGTTCCGACATTTGCGCGCCGACAGCCTGAATGCCCAGCACAGCATGGTCGCTTTCTCGCCAGACCACGCGGACAAATCCGTCTTCACGTTCGCATGTCATCGCCCGACCATTGGCTGCTAATGGAAAATCGCTGGCCTTTGTGCCGTCTATCTCGCCAGGCAGAGCGCCGCAGGTGACGATCTCGGGATCGGTGAAGCAGACTGCCGGAATCGCCCGTTTGTCCCACGCGACGGCGTGGCCTGAGATATGTTCGGCGACCATTTCACCCTGTGCCATGGCGCGATGGGCGAGCATGGGTTCGCCTGTGACATCCCCGATCGCATAGATGCCCCGCATCGAACTCTGACAGGTCTCGTCGATCCGAATGAACGGCCCATCCATGGTTAACGACAGCTCCTCAACGCCGATGCCGTGGGTGCGCGGGCGGCGGCCGACAGTCACCAGTACTTTTTCGGCTGTAACGTCGCTTTGATCGGTGGTCAAGACACCATCAGAAAAGCCTTGCGCCTTGGTGCCAGTCATGACCGTGACATCCAGTGCCGCCAGACGTTTCGCCACCGGTGCGGTCAGCTGTTTGTCATAGGTGGGCAGGATGCGGGCTTCGGCTTCAACCACCGTGACCTTTGTGCCCAGTTTGGCAAAGGCCATGCCTAGTTCCAGCCCTATGTAACCGCCGCCAACAACGGCGAGGCTTTTAGGCACGTCGCCCAGCGCCAGCGCCTCGGTCGAGGACAGGATATCGCCGCCGAATGGCAGGAAGGGCAGTTCGACCGGGGCCGATCCCGACGCGATGACGATGTAATCAGCGCTGATTTCACGGCTCTCGCCATCGCTATCGCTGACCAATACGGTCTTGCCATCCAGAAACCGAGCGCGGCCAGACACGAACCTGACGCCTGCCTTTTTCATCAGGCCTGAGACACCGGTATTCAGCCTGCTGACGATACCGTCTTTCCAGGCAACGGTCTTGGCGAGGTCGATTTTTGGGGCAGCGGCGGTGATGCCCAGCGGGCCATCATTAACCGATGTTATCCGGTGAAACTCATCGGCCGCGTGGATCAGCGCCTTGGAGGGGATGCATCCCACATTCAGACAGGTGCCGCCGGGATTGGCCTCGTCTACCACAATCGTGTCGATGCCCAACTGACCCGCACGAATGGCGCAGACATAACCGCCGGGACCAGCGCCGATGATCAGCAACTTACATTTAAGGTCCGACATTCAGCCCTCCACAAACAGCATGGCCGGGGTTTCCAGCAAGGATTTCAGTTTCTGCACGAAAACGGCCGCATCCCAGCCATCGACCACGCGATGATCAAAGCTGCACGAGATATTCATCATCTTGCGCGGCTGGAACTGCTGACCGTCCCAGACAGGGCGGATCTGCATTTTGTTGACGCCGACGATTGCCACCTCGGGGTGGTTAATTATCGGCGTGGTGGCCAACGCGCCCAAGGGCCCGAGCGACGTGATGGTGATGGTTCCACCCTGCAATTCCTCGCGTTTGATCGTGCCGTCGCGGGCGGCTTCGGCCAGGCGTGTCAGTTCAGCGGCATTGTCCCACAAGCTGCTGGCTTCGGCATGGCGGATCACCGGCACGTTCAACCCGTTTGGCGTCTGGGTAGCGATGCCCACATGCACCCCGCCATGGCGATGTATGACGCCAGCCTCATCATCAAAACGCGCGTTCAGTCCGGGCTGTTCGCGCACCGCTTCTACAATCGCGCGCATCAGGAACGGCAGAATGGTCAGCTTCGGCCTGTCGCCTTTGTGCTTGTTGTTCAGCGCCACCCGCAGCGAGTCGAGAGACTCGATTTCGACCTCTTCAACGATGGTGATATGCGGGATCTGGCGTTTCGAAATCTGCATCTTTTCGGCGATCTTGCGACGCATGCCGATGACGCGCACCTCTTCGATGCCAGTACTGGCACCACGGGTGATCTGACCCTGCTGAATGCCGCCCGAGGCAATCCACTGGTCCAAATCACTGTGGCTGATCCGCGAGGCCGGACCGGACCCCGGCACCTGGCGCAGATCGATCCCTTCTTCCCGGGCACGGGCGCGCACCGAGGGCGAGGCCAGTGGCTTGGTGCCTTGCGCGCGCGCCACCGCAGGTGCGACCCGTTCCGGTGCTTTTGCGGGTTCAGGCTTGGGCTCGACCCTCGGATCTGGCTCAGGTTCCGGCTCAACTTCGGTCGTCTCGGCCACGGCAGGCGCGTCGCCTTCGTTGCCTTCGCCGTCAACCTCGATGCGGATCAGAGTGGCACCAACGGCCATCAACTCTCCGATCTCGCCACCCAGTTCCAGAACTTTGCCCTCCACAGACGACGGCACTTCGACCGCAGCCTTGTCGGTCATCACTACTGCCAGAATATCGTCTTCCCTGACGATATCACCGGGCTTGACCAGCCATTCGGTCAACTCGGCCTCAGCAATGCCTTCGCCAATGTCCGGAAGGCGGATGGTATGTACGCCCATGGCTCAGTCCTCCATGACGGTTTTGAGGGCTTCACCCACCCGCGCGGGACCCGGGAAATACTGCCATTCCTGAGCATGCGGATAAGGTGTGTCCCACCCGGTGACCCGAACAATCGGCGCTTCGAGGTGATAGAAGCATTCCTCCTGCACAAGGCTCAGCAACTCGGCACCAAAGCCACAGGTGCGCGTGGCTTCATGCACGATCACGCAACGGCCGGTTTTCTTCACCGAGGCAGTGATCGTGTCCAGATCCAATGGCATGAGTGTCCGCAGGTCGATCACCTCAGCGTCAATACCCGTTTCCTTTGCGGCGGCCTCGGCCACATAAACCATGGTTCCGTAGGCCAAGACGGTCACATCCGCCCCCTCGCGGGTGACCTTGGCCTTGCCCAGAGGCACAATCTCATCGCCTTCGGGCACGTCGCCCTGGGCGTGCTTTTTCCAGGTTGTCAGCGGTTTGTCGTGATGCCCGTCAAACGGCCCGTTATAAAGCCGTTTGGGCTCCAGAAAGATCACCGGATCCGGGTCGGCAATCGACGCAAGCAACAGGCCCTTGGCATCCACCGGATTTGACGGCATCACCACCTTGAGGCCCGACACATGGGTAAACAGCGCCTCCGGGCTCTGGCTGTGGGTCTGGCCACCGAAAATACCGCCTCCCGTTGGCATGCGGATGACAAGTGGGCAGGTGAAATCGGCGTTTGAGCGGTGGCGCAAACGTGCGGCCTCACTCACGATCTGATCATAGGCGGGATAGACATAATCAGCGAACTGAATCTCGATCACCGGTTTCAGACCGTAGGCGGCCATACCGATAGCGGTGCCGACGATCCCGCTTTCATTGATTGGCGCGTCGAAGCAGCGGCTCTTGCCGTATTTTTCCTGTAGGCCGGCGGTGCAGCGGAAGACGCCGCCGAAAAACCCCACATCCTCACCAAACACCACCACCCGGTCGTCGGCTGCCATAGCTACGTCATGAGCATTGCGAATGGCTTCGATCATTGTCATTTGGGCCATCTCTCAATACCCCGCTTTCTGGCGCTGCCGGATCAGGTGCGGCGGCATCTTTTCATAAACACCTTCGAACATATCGCGCGGCGATGGTGCCTTGCCGTCGCCCAGGGTGCCGACACTCTCAGCCTGTTTCTGCGTTGCTATGACGCCATCCATAATTTCGGCCTCGGCCTGTGTATGGCGTTCCTCTGACCATTCGCCGATCGTGATCAGATGCTTCTTCAGGCGTTCTATTGGATCGCCGAGCGGCCAGGCGCTGGCTTCCTCACCCGAACGGTAGGCTGAAGGATCGTCCGACGAAGAATGCCCGCCCGCGCGGTAAGTCACATACTCAATCAAGGTTGGGCCCAACCCCCGACGCGCGCGCTCAGCGGCCCATTTGGCGACCGCAAAAACGGCCAGATAGTCGTTGCCATCCACACGAAGCGAGGGAATGCCAAATCCATTACCGCGCGCGGCAAATGTGCCAACACCACCCCGGGCGATCCCCTGAAAGGTCGAGATAGCCCATTGGTTATTGACGATGTTCAGGACCACTGGCGCCTTGTAGGTTGAGGCGAATACCATCGCCGCGTGAAAGTCGCTTTCTGCGGTTGAACCGTCCCCGATCCAACCGGCGGCAATCTTGGTATCCCCCGAAATGGCCGAGGCCATGGCCCAGCCCACAGACTGCACGAATTGCGTGCCCAGATTACCTGAGATCGAAAAGAACCCGTGTTCTTTCGAGGTATACATGATTGGCAACTGCCGCCCGTGCAGCGGGTCATCAGCATTGGAATAAATCTGGTTCATCATCGTCAGCATCGGATAATCAACCGCAACCAGCAGACCGGCCTGACGATATGTCGGAAAGTTCATGTCACCGGGTTGCAACGCACGAGCGAAGGCACAGCTGATCGCCTCTTCGCCCAGATGCTGCATATAGAAACTTGTCTTGCCCTGGCGCTGCGCCATCAGCATGCGTTTGTCAAAGGCGCGCAGAGTCATCATGTGACGCAAGCCGGTGCGCAGATCATCAGGCGTCAATGCACCTGCCCAGTCGCCGATGGCTTGCCCCTCTTTGTTCAAAACCCGAACAATCGAAAAAGCCATGTCACGAATGTCATCTGCGGCAACGTCGACCGGCGGCCGGGGAACTTCGCCAGCGCGGGGGATTTCGAAATCCGAGAAATCCGGCGTATCGCCTGGTCGGCAACCCGGTTCAGGTACATTCAGCGACAGCGGTTTGATTGAGTCGCTCATGCCGCCCCCTCCTGTCGGTGGTCACGGGCGCGATCCAGAATGTCATCGACAATCTGATCCGCGACCTTTGTGGTCGAATGGCCGGTGCGATTTGAGGTTTCGAGGATCTCGGCAATACGCGTCGCGATTTCCTTGAGCCTGGACTGGCGATATGTCTCACCCGCCTTGTGGATTTCACCTGCCACGCTGATGATGCCGCCCGCATTGACCACATAATCTGGCAGATAGCGAATTCCGCGCGCGCGAAGGATCTCGGCAACGTCGTCTTCAGCCAATTGATTGTTGGCCGCGCCACAGACCAGCCGCGCCGACAGTTTCTGCGCGCTGTCATGGGTCAGGATACCGCCCAGCGCACAGGGTGCGAAGATGTCCATCTGCGTGTCAAAGACCTGATCTACGGGGCAGATATCCGCACGAAACCGGTCGCGGGCCAGATCCAGCGCGGCCTGATTGATGTCCGACACAATCAGCGACGCGCCCGCGGCATGCAGTTTCTCCGCCAGGCTCATACCCACATGGCCCAGACCCTGAACCAGTACGCGGCGCCCGGTCAGGTCGGCGCTGCCGAACACGTCACTGGCACCAACCTTCAGGCATTGGAAAACCCCTTCAGCGGTAAAGGGTGACGGGTCGCCGCTGCCATGCTCGCCCCCTTCAAGGCCAACCGCGAATTCCGTTTCATCAGCTACAATCCGTATATCTTCGGGCGAGAACCCCACATCTTCGGCAGTATAATACTGCCCTTCCAGCGCATCGACTGCGCGGCCAAAGGCACGCAGCATCGCCGGTGTTTTATCTGTGCGAGCATCGCCAATGATCACCGATTTACCACCGCCCAGACCGAGCCCAGCCATGATGTTCTTGGCCGTCATGCCGCGCGCCAGTCGCAATACGTCCTCGCGCGCAGCTTCCCGACTGACGTAAGCCCACATTCGGCAGCCGCCCGCAGCCGGGCCACAAACTGTCGAATGAATACAGATGTAAGCCTGTAATCCGTTTCTGGTATCCTCGGCAAATATCAGACGTTCATATCCAGGCGGCGGAGTTTCTTCTGTGAGGATCAGGGGCATGGTTTCACCATTTGTTTGCATGGCAGGGGTGTAGTCATTTCGATCCGTCAGGATCATCACTTACAGCCTATGGCCCTGTGCCGGGTTGAAAAACAGATTTTACAAGGTATTCTAAACCAAATTGAGTGATATCCACTATCTTTTGAGGTTTTTATAGTGCCTTTCACTACTGATCAAATAGATCGAGAGATTATTCGCGCATTACAGGAGGACGGACGCATGTCGTTGGTTCAGCTGTCGGAACGCATCGGCCTGTCCGCTACACCTTGCAAACGACGGTTGGCGCGCCTTGAGGAATCCGGGCTGATTTCGGGTTACAGCGCCCGTATCGACCGTAAAACAGCGGGCTTTCCGATCACGGCTTTCGTCTCGGTCGAGCTTGAAAGGCAGGACGCCGAAAAAGTGGCCGACTTCCAGCGTCAGGTCGCGTTGTTTGACGAGGTGGTGACCGGAACGTTGATGACAGGTGCACAGGATTTCCTGCTGGAAGTTGCCGTTGAAAGCCTCGAAGAGTTTGAGACGTTCCTGCAGACAAAACTAATGCGGCTGCCGGGTTTACGTGTTGTGCGTTCGCGGTTCGCCCTACGCCGTTTCATCAGCCGGGCGCGCATCCCTTATTGAAACTCGGAGCCAGTCAAAAAATGACGGTGTTCCCGATGATTTTGATGCCCTAGTCGGTGTCCTGATAAAGGCTGTGACCGTTCTGGAGCTCGCGAATCGACGCATCACGGCTTACGTCGGCCTGCCGCTTGCCATTGGGTCAAAACGGCCCTTAACAAGCTACATTTTCAACGGAACTCATCCCTAGCCCCTGAGAGCCGAGCTTTCGGCTTTGCTGCACATTCGCCGCACACGTCTCTATGTCGGCAACTGCAATTTCCTTACAATAGTGAGCCACTCTCGACGGCTTATTTAGCATCAGACTCGCTTCAGTGCGCTTAAGGCACAGACGTGCCGTTTCAGGATGGACATTTCCGCGGGTCCGGAGTTCCGGAAAGATGGCGAACAGCTCTTCCCTGGTTTCGTCGACAATTGAATTCAACCCGACGTCGCCGGCAAAGAAACTCTCCGTCAGCATTCCGTTTGAAAGTACGATTTCGTGCCTGTCAAACATAATGTGGATATAGGTAACTTCAGCGCAGGGCTCGGACCGCGCCAGGTTACCGTCTACAAGGTGTTTTGCCGCCACAAGGACCTCCGCAGCCCCAAAGTACAGCTGCGCTTGGTGACTCGCGACCAGCACTCTGTGCTGCGGTGACACCAAAATGGACCTGCCGGGCGCGTTTTGGCTTGTTCCAGAAATCCGGACCGGGGCGAGATTCCCTTGCCCTAACACCGTTCGACGTCCCACCCAGCGGATCGGTTGCGCATCGTTGTCGCGTGTGATCACAAGATCACCAGCCCGCAGGGTTTCAATGCGGCGCTCGCCTTGCGGGGTCAAAATCAGCGTGCCTTCGGTGAAACAGGGAACATCGCGATAGTCCAGATCGTTAATGAGCGGAATTGCCCCAGACCCATCCGAGGCGGTGTCGTTATCTGAATCGGCCAGCGTGAAATTGCCCGATCCGTCAACATCCGCGTCATTGACATCGAACCCCGAAACATCATCAACCGCGTCCTTGATGCCATCGCCATCAGCGTCACCCGAGGCGTCAATGGTCGCCTGGTCCACGCCATGTCCGGCCTCATCGGTATCACTGACCCCGTCATTATCAGAGTCGGTATCCAGATAGTCAGCGGTGCCATCACTGTCGGTATCAACGGGGCTTAGTCCACCGGTTTCGTAGGCATCATCCAGCCCGTCACCATCACTATCCGTTCCGGTGGGGGCGACGTAGGCATCGGTTGTCTGGGCCTCGACGTTATCGGTGATGCCGTCATTGTCGCTATCGAGGTCAAGGTGATCGGCAATGCCGTCGCCGTCGCTGTCTGTCGTGGTGACAACCGGATTGACGGTAAATGTCTCGGTTGTTCCGGTGCCGAAATTTGGGTTTGGACCAGAGTCGACAACAACCACACCATCGATTGAAATCGTGTAGCCAGCAGTGTTTCCGCCAGCAAGGCCATCGCCAAAATCATCAAAAATGGTAAACGTATAGTCCCCAAGGCCGGTCACACCGACATTGGTGATTTCGACGACGTTGTCGGAAATCGTATCGTCGCTGACGATCAGATTTCCGTCTGGATCGCGAAGCTCCCAACGGGTGTTGTCGATTTCTGCGAACTGATCGGCGTCAAATTCGATCGTGATCGTGCTGGGGGCAGTTTCGCTGTACCCTTCATCTGTATCCAGAATGCCGTCGCCATCGTCGTCGAGGTCGTCGCGATCTGCCACCCCATCGCCATCCGCATCCGGCGGAGGAATGTCGAATGTTAGGTCACTGATTCCTGAGCCGCCTGTGCTGACGCCGTTTGGGCCTGGCTCGAATGTCAGGTCCAACTGAGAGACCGGGCCGGCCAGAGAAATGCTGACGTCGTTCGAAATAGTGCCGGTGGCCTCGATGGTGACAGAGCCATCGGGGTTGGTAATGACATTTTCATCCTGAAGACCACCAAGGCCCGCGATGACGTCAGCGGCATCAATCAGATCGCCGTTTTCGTCATAAGCATAGATCGTCCACTGATCGTCGAACGTGGCGGCGCCGTCATCGTTGAGGTGATCAATGTCAAAGCCCAGGTTCTCGACAGGATTCGAAAAATCGTAACTGGCCGTGATTGGCGACGTTGTGGCAAACGCGCCGAATTCAGATATGTTGTTACCGCCCTGGCTGGCGTCCCAAGCGTTTGCAGTAAAAGTGGCGGTGACCGTGGTGCTGTTGCCGCCTTCGGTGATCGTGGTGTTGCCGCTTACGGCTGTGCCTCCGGGCCCGGTCAACCAAATTGCATTGTCCAGAATCGCCATTCGTCACACCTTTGTCTTCCGCAAGCCCCACTTGATACACCGGTTGATGGCAGTTCACACCGCTTCGTCCCGCGTTCGGCATAGATGCCCAACAAATGAGAAAAAACTTGGGCGACGCCTGATTTTCTGACAGTAAATCTAACACGTTGGGCAGACATCATTTGGATGTATCACAAACGTTGGCATCCGATTGACAGGCATGCGGGATGGAGCGGTCTCGAATAGGTTCTTTGCCAAAGCCCCGTCCTCAAATAGAATCCCAGACAAAATCGTGATCGATAAGAGCGATGCCAATGGGGCAGGTATTCGGGAGATGTACAGAATCCTGAGGCGATTTGGTTGCCCGATCAAAGTACAGACGGTCAGATTGACGTTCTTGAACAGCGTGATCGAACAGATTCATCGGCTCATAAAGCGGCGTGTTCGGCACATGAGCCGTTTTAAGTCCCTCGCCTCTTCGTTTGCCACCTTGGATGGCATCGAAATTGCGAACATAACTCGAAAACGCAAATTCTTTGTCACTGAGAATTCTGGCTTTCAGCGGTTCGCCCAACTAGGCAGGATAAATATGTCCTGCGAAAAGCCATCAATCACGTCATCAGAAGTTTGCGACACAGCCAGGCAACCTAAAGCGTTGAATTTTTTGCAACGACACCAGCGAAGCGCAGGCAATCGACTAAGAGAAGATAAACTCGTCGGTCAGAAAAAATGGCTTATGAGATTCAAGTTCTGAAGCCTTTTGAACGGGTGCCGCCGTAGGCGCAACATCCGAAGAAGCCGCGGCTTTGGCCTGGCCCTTTCGAAGTTCGAGTTGGTTCAACAAGAAAAAAACACCTGCCCTTTGACCCTTCAACGCCTCAGGTACCATTACCGGCACAACCTGTGTGTTCTTTGGAGAGTTCTTCATCAAAGGAACCTTCGGGACCAAGCTGCTTTGCAACATAATATGTAAAAAGAAGTGCAAGTTGGATGGCAAAATTCAATTTTTGCGGGTGGCGTGTCTTTTCTACCAGAAGGGCCAAAACCACAACATTTGAGCCGATTAGGAAACAAACGACGGAAGCAAATTGCCTGAACCGGCCCGCACGATGACGCATTTGCGAAATTCCCTACACGCAGCCCCATGCGAAGGTCAAAACACTTGCTTGTACCTTTTGCCAAACTTGGCGAAAGCAGGACTAAGCGACCCGCGATCAGCTTTCCCGAACGGCATGCGCCAACTGATCCGTCAAAGGTTTGAGCAGGAAGCTCAGAACCGAATGGTCACCTGTGTGCAAAAAACGCTTCGACTGTCATACCCGGTATAAGCTCGGACTTCTCCAAGTAGCCAGTTCTCCGGGCGGAAGCGTGACTTCTACCCTATAGAAACGCGATCTGTTTCCGGATCTTCGACGCCGCCCAGTGAGCCGGTACACCCATCGTGTTGCCATCTCAGACGACCGCCTCATTAGCGCCGATGCCGACGCCGTGACGTTCCGCTGGAAAAACTACCGCATCAAGTCCGGGGATCGCATGAAGGCCATGCGGCTCGACACGCGCGAGTTCATCCGCCGTTTCCTGAGGCATGTACTGCCTGATGGCTTTCATCGTATCCGACCTTACTACTTGCTGGCTTCCGCACAGCACAAGGCCAACATCGCGAAGATCCGCACATTGCTCGGCGTGGAAGGGCCCGAGCGGGAAGACGCGCCCACCGCAGAAGTCATCCCACTTACGTTGCGCGAGCCCTGCCCAGACTGCGGTGGCCCAATGCGCATCATCGAGACGTTCAGGCGTCGCGAGGTGCCACGATCTCGCGCACCACCGAGAAAGCAGGCCGCATGACAGAGTGACTGATCACCCAACTCATCCAAAGCCTGGGTGGCTCTGCCAAACCGGCCATACAGCCTCGTGCGCAACCCTCCGACAGGTCGAAAAAACCGTCCAATTCTGCTGCCACAAGAGCGAACTCCATCCGGACAGAAATCCCCGGGCGCCAAAACTGCTAGCTTAGCCCGCCATCGCCACGGTCCAGTTGCGACCCCGGTTCCAACCGCAAACGTGCTTTCCCCACAGACCGTGCCCAGACCCCGCAGCTTCCTCACTGAGAGACTTTCCAACAAGGGCCGCAGTCCGTCCCAGCAAATACGCGGCACCCTGTCCCGCATCAGAAAACCTTAATCCAATTTGACGTTCTGAAACCAATCTTTGCAGCTTCCAAATGCATAGAAAGCCACCATCAGTGTTGGTGCGAATGGACGTCGAAACTGATTTCTATTTGGCGCATGGTAATGCTTCCGTTTAAGCGTCTAAACTTTAGCAAATTCCATCCGATAAATGACTTCTTCGCCTGTCTTGGGGTCGATGCCTGGAGCACCACTAATCACCAATCTTTCACCTTCGAGCACAAAGGGACGCGAGAGGTCCCCGTGCCAGTTTGGGTTCCAAGATCCATCAACATGATGAATGACACGGTCTTCTTCGAGCGTATAAGACGCGACATAGGCAAGCATGTCGTCGAAAAGCTGGGCTTTTTCGCTCTCTGTCCATTCAGTTTGGCTTGAGTTCAAACGATTACGCCTGAATACGGTGGCCATCATTCGCCCATCCGCATGGTATGCAATGTAGCCAATTGGTTCGGGTCCCAGCGCATCGGTCACCTCACCCGTTGCCACCGACTGCCGCGTCCATGCATGCATCTTCCATGATCCGATCAGTGCACTTCTGTCCAAAATCAAGCCCCTTCTATTGCTCTGCGATCAGTCAGGATTAAACAAGCTTAGCGGAACCAATGTTAGTATGAAGCAAGAAGTTTCGGGTTTGACCATACTTGGTAGATTGGGCCTCGCTGCTGACGTCTTAGCAAGTGCAGCGTCTTGTCAGCAGATCCGTCTTGCTCAGATAAGGGTGGCCCTTCGCAAACATTCGTTACAATGCTCAGCGTCGCATCGCAGCGATCCCAAAATAGACATCAATCGCAATGCGTATCGTCGCCCCAAATCGGAGAACAGGTCATTTGTTGGATGCACACTGCGGCGCAACCCGAGGGTCGGAGACCGCGCGACATGCAAACAGGATGTTTCCCTCGCATCTCAACCCCGATGAATCCTTGGCTAGCGTCGGGACCCATTGATTTCCGTTTTACGGCGTGATTCACGGTTCAAAAACGAGCGGTGAACAAGTCTGATCTCTTCTGGCTTGCGGATGCGCAAATGGCGCGTCTG